>LNGC01000164.1 GCA_001587715.1 Candidatus Methanofastidiosum methylothiophilum
TATTCTTCAACTCTACAAAATGATTTCTAAGGTTATCGAATTTATTGAAACTGAAAAGATTTTTGATGATATTGAGAAATCTTTTTGTCGCATACATATCGAAATCAAGTTCTATGTATTTGTTTTTTATCGCAACTAAAAGGCTTTTCGTTTTTTCATCTACATTTTTCTGAAACTCCTGATTCTCAAATAATACTTTTGTATAAAGAGAGTAGAGTTTCTTCATAGCTGATGCATCTGGAATTGCAAGATTGATTTTTTCTTTCTCAAATTGCCTTATAACTTTATTAGCGTCCACAGGTAGCAATTTATACAATGCTCTTGCCGAATCAACAAGTTGTCTTAACCTCTTGATTTGATTATTTAGCTTTGTTTCCTTGATAATAGCTTCTGTTTGTAAGTCCTGAATAAGTTTTTCATAATCGATTTCTATCTGTTTCTTTTGTTGTTCAATTATAGCTTTATCTTGAGCTTGTTTTTGAGTATCTAATAAAGCTACCTTTTCTTGTTTCACCTTCTCAAGCTCTTTTTGTTTCTCTTCCATTTTTGTCTCATAGTCTTTTTGAGCCTGTTGGATTTGTATTTCTTTTTGTCTTATTTTCTCAATTGTATCATCTCGCTCTTTTTGAATACTTTCTATTGTTGTATTTTGCTTTTTGATTATCTCTTCAAGTTTTGTATTTAGTTCATTTAGCTTCTGTTGTGATTCTGCTAACTTCTTTGTGTTTTCAACGTCCTTATCTAATGCTTTTATCTCTTGTTTCTCGATATTCTTTTTTAAGTCCTGAATATTAGCAACAAGTGATTTAAGATATGCACTATTCTTTATATTTTGAACTTTTTTCAATTCATCTTTTTGCATTCTAAGAGTATTTTCCAGCTCTTCAAGTTCTTTATTAAGCCTCTCATCTTCTTGTATAGTTAAATCACCGTTGAGCTTATCCTCTTTTAAACTTTCTATAAGTAATTTTGTTTGGAGTATTTCTTGTTTTAGCTTTTCAACTCTATCATTTATTTTTGCTTCTCTATTTTTTATCTCTTCTTCTCTTTTATCCAGCTGTTGTATTTTATTGTCAAACAATTTTGAAACTTCTGAATCGCCTTCTTTCTTGATGATTTTTGACATACTGAAATTAGGAGTTATCCCATATTGAGCTTTAAGCTCATTAGTGATTTTTTCTCGTGTCTTTTCTGGCAATTCGTCCCACAATCTATATGATACGATAAAGTTTTCTTTCATTTCTTTATCGTGTTTTTCGATTAATAATTTCTTTTCTCTATCAAGTTGTTTGCGTAATTCAATGACTTCTTTCTTATTTTTATTCGATAAATCTGTTTTTTCCTTTGTAATCTGTGTAATTTTTCTCTGTAATTCTTTTACTTGTGCATCTCTTTGTTGATTTTGTTTTGTTAAATTATCAGCTAATCTTAATTGGTCTTGTGTCTTTTGAGAAACATTTGTCTTTGAATCTTTTGCTATATTCGATACTGCATTTTTTATATCTCTTGACATTTGTGTATTTTGTTTTTGAGACTGAAACGGCATAAATTGACTTACAAAAGGCAATTTCAAAAGTGGATTTGCTTTTCTTGTTGCTTTACCTGTTGTTCTATTTCTCGCTGGAGTTGTTTTCCCTAAATATCCACTGAATTGTTGTTGTGGAATCATTTGTGAAATAGTATCAGATGCATTTTGTATTCCTTGCATTACATTGTTCGCATTCGGAATCAAACTCATCGCTTGGCTAACATAAGGGTTTTGTAATACTCCTTGTGCGTTTTGTAACATTGACTGAAATCCAGATTGAAAATTTTGCGGTAGATATTGCATCATTTGAGGAAGAAACGAAGTTATTTGCTGTAATGGTTGTTGCTGTTGAACTTGTGGTTGTTGATTTTGTTGTATTCTTTGTTGCGCTTGAGGAACATTTCGTGTTGGTTGTGGTTGAGTTTGTTTTTTCGGTGTTGATGTTGTTTTTGCACTTGGTAACATCTCTAAACCCTTCGAAAGAATACCACCAACCCCCGGTATAAATGATAATACCTTCGAACCTATGCTCTTTATTCCATTCCACAAATTACCCCAGAAGTTACCTGCAAGGTTATCGCCCATAAGACCATTGCCCATAACTCTTGAATTGTAGCTATCAAGCATTGTTGATAGAACATCGCCCATAAGCTCAGGATTTTTGGATAATATGTCTACATAAGCAACTTGATTGGGATGTCCATTTGTAATGATATATGTATTCACTGTATCAGGATTATTTATTGCTGATTCAACTAATCCTTGTGGCAATTCATAGACATTTTCGAATTGTGGAGCTGATTCAAAAAACATTTGGGCTTGCGTATTTTGGGGGGAATAGCTTCCGAGTAATCCTTCTTGGGATTTCCTTATTACACTTCCAGCAAGCCCTGAAACTGTTTTATATAAACCATTATAAAAATCAATATCACCACTTAGTTTTATTATAGGTTCGTTTATCATATATTTACCATTCCCATTAAGTATTATAGCCAAGGAACTTAATTTAGTTCCAGTTAAAAACTCACTCATCGTTGATATAGGAATTATTTTTGATACTTTAATGCTATCAGGTTCTTGTCCTAAGTATCTTTTGTTTATTCCGTTTCTCCATATAGGGTCAAAAGCAATCCATTCTTTTCCTGTGTTTGCAATAGCATAAACATGATTAAATGAATCTGCTTTTTCAGTTCCAACAACTTTTATTTTCGCATCTATATTGAGTGATAGCATCAATGAACAACCAGCAATAGTGAAATCATCGCAATCACCCGCACGAGTAACTGTAAGCAATCTCTTTGTATGTTGCATAAACTCTATATCTCGTGGATCTTCGACATATCGAATATTATTCTGTAAATAATCATAGATGGCTTGTATCATTCCACGAGCATCTCTATCTGCAATATTCTTTGTAATTTCAATAGCCTTTTGCCTTACGAAAGGGTCTAATCTATCCTCATTGATAGTCTTTATCATATCCCTTACAGTGTCTTGAATAGCATAAGGTCTCTTAGATAATCTGAAACGATAGGTTAGATTGTCTGTATCAATATTCAAATCATTCAAATATAAAGGTGTTTCACGATTTTGTGTTGCTGTTGCCATTATATTTCACTCCAGTGGTTTTTCTTATTATATGGTAATCTCTTTTCTTTTATTCTTTCTGGCTCTTCTACTACTTTTTGGGTTAAAA
>LNGC01000165.1 GCA_001587715.1 Candidatus Methanofastidiosum methylothiophilum
TGCAACTTCATATTTGACACTGTTTTTTTCAAGGCATGTTTTTATTTCAGTAGTGTTTTCAGCTTCTACAATATGGTCCCCAACATATTTTTTAATGAGCTCTTTTGGTGTTCCTTCAACTAGTATTTGGCCATTATCCATAATGACTAATCTATCGCAGAGTCTAGCAGCTTCTTCCATATAGTGAGTTGTAATAATAACTGTAATTCCTTTTGATGAAAGATCTTTTAGTTTCTCCCAAATCAAGTGCCTGGCCTGAGGATCAAGTCCTGTGGTGGGTTCGTCTAATATCAAAAGCTTAGGATTATTAATCATAGCCCTTGCCAATACTAATCTTCGTTTCATTCCTCCAGATAATTTTTCTACAGAACTATCTCTTTTTTCTGTTAGTTGGACGTACTCAATAAGCTCATTAGCGCGTTTCTTTGCTTCTTCTATCGGTATGTCAAAATACCTTGAATACTGAATCAGATTCCCAATGACAGAAAAATCTGGATCAAGATTATCCATCTGAGGAACAACTCCCATTACTTGCTTTATTACCTTGGGATTTTGATTGACATCTAATCCAAATACTTTGAGGTCGCCAGCAGTCTTTGGAGAAACACACTGGATCATCTTCATCGTTGTGGTTTTACCTGCCCCATTAGGTCCTAAAAAGCCAAAAACCTCCCCTTCCTTTACTTTGAAATTGATCTTATTGACGGCTATAACGTCACTGAATTTCTTTTCTAAGTTTTTGGCTTCAAGGACTATGGACAATATAACACCTGATTATGCTAATATAGTTTATTTTAAAATCTTTACCATTGCTATTATTTTGTGGGAATTTATCTTTTAGTATTATTGGTATTGGCAAACATATATAATATATAAAAAAATATTTCAGTCGATGGAAAAAACTGATTTGTTGCAAAGGTCAGAATTTTTGAATAGCTCCTTTGATGAAATTGATAATATTCTAGTTTTGATTGCCCACCCTACTAGATTTAAGATATTGATCCTCTTATTAAATGGGCCGATGAGTTTTCAGTCAATCATGGGAGAAATTAAGATACAGAAATCTGCTCTTGCAAATCACCTCACCAAGCTAAAGAATAGCTGCCTAATAGAAAAGGTCCAGTATGGAACATATCGACTATCAGAAGATGGAAACAAGTACCTAGAATATCTAGAATCCGCCTTTAAAGAAAGTAAAATGCGAAGGAAACAGATTGAAGACAGTAAGCAAAGACTTGAAATGACAAAAAGTTTTCTTGAAAGAAAATAGAATTCATTTTAAAACGGAATATTATTCCGCTTTCAGAAAAACTTATATATCTAAATTCATTATATTGTCCAGTTCTACTTGGGCGGTACAATGAAAATTGTAAAATTAACTAAGGAAAATATAGACAAAGAGCATATATGTTGCGCCTTTTCCGATAAGAAATGCCAAGAGAGTTATGAATTAAAAAAACAATGGCTGAAACGAGAATTTGATAACGACTATGTTTTTCGGCGGCTTGATGAGCGAGCTAAAGTATTTATTGAATATGGGCCTGCTGAAAAGGCATGGATCCCTGTAACAGCTCCTAACTATATGATGATTAATTGCTTCTGGGTTTCAGGTAAATACAAAGGGACTGGCCTTGGTAAAACTCTTTTACAACAAACTATTGACGATGCCAAGACGCAAGGAAAAGATGGTTTAGTAACTGTTGTTGGTACTAAAAAATATCATTTTATGAGTGACACCAATTGGTTGCTGGGACAGGGATTTGAAATTTGTGAAAGCATACCCTCAGGATTTAGACTTTTGGTCAAACATCTAAAAAGTCAAGGGGCTAAACCTGCTTTTAATGATTCAGTGAAAACTGGAGAATGCCCCGATAAAGAAGGTATTGTAGCCTATTATTCCAATCGTTGCCCCTATTCTGAATATCATGTGAAAAATTCACTAGTTGAAACAACGAAAAAACGAGATTTACCGTTAAAGACAATAAAACTAGAAACAATGGAGCAAGCACAATCTTGTCCTTCTCCAGCTACGATCTTCAGCCTTTTTTACAAAGGGAAGTTTGTAACAACTGATATCAGTGTTTGCATGGACAGTCGATTTGATAAGATTTTTGAAAAAAGGACAGAATAAGAATGGAAAGGAAGGGAAATATTTTTGGATCCTTTGAAAATTGAGATAATTGAAAAGAAGAATCCTATGAAATTATTGGGATGTATCTTTTACGGAAATCCATTTCACTCGGCAAAAGGGTGGGACACTGAAAACGAGATAGGCCAGACGTGGAAAAGATTTATGGGGCTCTATAAAAAATATGAAGGGCATATTGAAAATTATGTTACAAATAAGAAAGTTGCATATGAAGTCCATATTCAACCAGATGACTACAAACTAACAAAGAAATTTTACGTATTTATTGGTACAGAGGTAAAGGATACTAACGATGCCCCACTTGAGATGGATATTAAGGTATTGCCCCCGACACTTTATGCTAAATTCACATTTCGTGGAGAGGGTATGATAAAAGGTGGGGAATTCATCTGGAGCAACTGGCTTCCAAATTCAAAAGAATACGATGAGGCTTATCCATATTTTATCCAAGTATATGAAGAATCAAGATTTTTAGGATTAGATAATAATGAATCTGAGATTGATTATTTAGTTCCGATTAAATTGAAAGAAGGTAAGTAACATGAATAGAAAAATATTCAATATATTCTCGATAGGTTTTGTCAAAAGAGACAAAGATGGTATATTTGTTCAAATAAATGAATCATACAGGCCAGCGCTAAAGCAACTAGATTCCTTTAGCCATGTTATTGTAGTATGGTGGGCTGATAAATTTGACAATGACAAGAATAGGAGCATTCTGCAATGCGCACCTCCTTATGCGAAGGACAAAGTAACAGGTGTCTTTGCATCAAGATCTCCTCAAAGACCAAATCCAGTCTCGATTACAACTTGTAAAATACTTGATGTTAATCAAGAAAAGGGATTAATCAAGATAGAAAATATAGATGCGTTCGATGAAACGCCTGTCATCGATCTAAAGGCATATTTTCCTGTTACAGATAGGGTTAGAGAGCCCAAGATACCGGAATGGTTAACTAATTGGCCAGAATGGTTCCCTGACGGTGGAATCGGCTTAGAAGATTAGGCTGGATTGTATATGGATCAGATTGAAGTTATTGGAGCAAGGATTCACAACTTAAAAAA
>LNGC01000166.1 GCA_001587715.1 Candidatus Methanofastidiosum methylothiophilum
GTTCTTAATGTAGGATTCAGAGAAAACAAAAGGAACTAGCCTCTCCCCGGTCTTTCCACTAACTTTGACCTTGCCGCCAAACTTGTTGAACTCTATGTCCTTAAATTTAATTGATGCAAGCTCCCCTATCCTAAATCCACCTTCATAGAGGAGTGCAATCATGGCCTTATCCCTGGGATGCTTAGCTGAATCAATTAACGAGAATACTTCATCCTTTGTGAGAATATCGGGTTTTCTATCAACTCTTCTGTTACCTCTTAAGGGTTCAATTCCTTCCCATTTTTCTCCCTTGTACCATTTGAAGAATCTTCTAAGGCCCTTCTGGAATTCATTTTTTGTATGAAGGGATATATCTAGCATTTCAATTTTTTCAAGAACTTCTGTCGTATCTTTTAATCCCCACTCAGAAAAAGGCTTATCATTGTACCTCTCGCAAACTAATCTTAGCGAAGAAATGTATCTGATAGTTCTATGCAAGCCAATCCTCGTGGCTATTAGGTAACTCTTGAATTCCTTTATCGCAGTTTTGTTTTCTTCACAGATGTTTGATTTTTCCAGCAGAGCCATTTGATTCTCATATCTTATTTTTCCCTTGTGAATGTCCATGACCTTAGCATTTGGTAGTCAAGATATATACATTATCCTTGGGATTTCGTATTTATTAAATTGGCTCCCCCAGGGCTTCTGATTTTTATTTAAAAGTTAATTTCTAAGATAATTATCGATTTTAACTAAGTGAAAAATAAATAAAGAAATTTAACAATAATAAAAATATAAATATTTTTGAATCAAAACTTTTTGCAGGGCTGACTAAGATCCTTATTTCTTCTTAGCTGCTGGCTTTTTTCCCTTTGCTGGCGCCTTTGGTTTTTTTTCTACTTTCTTTTCTTTACCTTTTTCTGCCATAATTTCACGCTCAGTAGTTTTTAACTACCACCATATATAAAACATTAATACTATATAAAGTTATTGGATACCGCTACCCTGAAATGATAATAACAATTCATAATGAGAGGTCATAACTGCCGATAATCAATCAATAACGATTGCAATCTCAAGTCTTTTAGTTTGTTTAATCTACTTCTATTTTAAGAAATAGATTTTACTAGTCATTGTTCTTATGTTATGAATACCAATTAGATTATTCGTAATAGAAATCCCTATTTATTAAATTTATAGTAATTGTTAATTTACTCTTTATTTAGTTATAATTAATATTAAATATCTGTTGATATTAATTATAATCATGACGGGAACTGAGGGCATAAAATACACCAATCAGAGAGTTGAAATATTAAATTTTATTAGGGATAATTTTACTCATCCAACAGTAGATGATGTCTATGAAGGTGTAAAGAAGAAACTAACAAGAATCAGTAAAGCTACAGTTTATCAGAATCTTAAATTTCTTACCAACAAGGGTTTAATCCAAGAAGTCAATATCAAAGGGGTATCAAGATTTGAGCCAAACTTAACTCCTCATCACCATATAATATGTAGAAATTGTGGTTCTATAGTCGATTTCGAATCAAAAGAATTAACTGATTTTTCTTTAGAACTAATCAAGAAAATGAAAGAATATAAAATTGAGTCTACCAATACAAATTTCTTTGGGGTATGCGATAAGTGTAAATAGCCCAAGCGTAGAGTTGAAATAATGGAAGTTATAGGAAATGTAGGATTTGCACTTCTTCTAACTGTTATAGCTGGCCTTTCTACTGGTATAGGGAGTTCAATTGCTTATTTTATCAAAAGACCAAAGACAATATACCTATCTTTTTCTTTGGGATTATCTGCAGGGGTCATGATATATGTCTCGTTCGTCGAACTTTTGCCACAGGCTCTCGATAACATTGGAGAGTTACTGGCTGTAACTGCATTTTTCCTTGGTATCTTTTTCATAAGCATAATAGATATGGTAATACCTGAAAAGGAGAATCCTCACTCATTTAGCGGACTTTCAGAGAATATAGATCCCAGAAACAAAAAAGATCTTATGAGGACTGGTCTTTTCACAGCCCTTGCCATAGGAATTCATAATTTTCCAGAAGGGCTTGCAACGTTTGGAACTGCACTTGGCGATCCAAAACTTGGCATTGTCATTGCAATAGCAATAGCAATCCATAATATCCCAGAAGGCATATCTGTATCTATCCCAATATTTTATGCCACAAATAGTAAAAATAAGGCATTTTTATACTCTTTTCTTTCTGGTGTAGCTGAGCCAATTGGCGCTTTGATTGGATTCCTTATATTATTGCCATTTTTATCGAGTGCCGTTCTTGTTTCTCTAATGGCATTTGTTGCAGGTATTATGGTGTATATCTCTATCGATGAACTACTCCCTATGGCACATCAGTATGGCCACAGTCATACAGTAATCATTGGAGTAATATTAGGAATGATGCTCATGGCATTTAGTATTATTATTTTGTAATTATGAGCGCACCAATAAGAATAGAAATACATATTATTTAAATATCCTAACTGTAATATACTAATAAAGGTGATTCTATGCCTATTGTTGATGAATCTGTTCCTTTGACAAAGAAAAACATTGAGATTATCCTAAATTATCTCCCTTATTTTGAAGATACAAATCAGAAGTTTTTTGACATAATAATGCCTAAAAGGGATGGTCGAAATATAGTTGATTATATTTATGTTACTTATTCTGCAAAATTTATGGAGTTTTATAGAGAGCTGCATGAACAGGGATTTGTTACAAATTTCAACTGGCTCGATTCTACTTCCGAATCAGAGGATTTATCTCACTACTATGAATTATTAGAAGACGCTGACATCATGACTTTGAGGAGGCTTTTTTCAATGATTGTAAGAAATGATAAGCATAACGAGGGATTTTTTGCAGATGTAGTGGACAGTGGTCTTCTTTTAGCCATGCTTAACAGATTAAAATTATTAAATGAAGAAATAGAATGAATATATCTAGGAGATACTATGGATCTGAAATGCCCAAAGTGCTACGCAAAAGTTGATATTGATATGAATCAATGTGGCAAATGCGGATTTGATATGAGAAAAATATTTCAATTGATTAAAGATGGGGATAAATTCTGTATCCAAGGAAAGTATCCAGATGCAATTGAATGCTATGAAAAAGCAATTAAATCAGATAAAAAAAATACGATTGCATGGTATGGTAAGGCAAATGTTCTTCTAAAGCAAGGTGAAAACTCAGAAGGCGTAACT
>LNGC01000167.1 GCA_001587715.1 Candidatus Methanofastidiosum methylothiophilum
ACTTCAATACCCTTTTTTTCTAAATTTTCATGAAGGCATATCTCTTTCGTGACATTTGATTTAGACTTTACTATTAGTTTTTCGTTACCTATTTCTTTTATTATAAATTCAACTGCATCTTCTTTAGTATTTGCATAGAATACTTTGAAACCATTTTTTTCAAAATTTTTGATAGATTGACTTAGAAGCTCTTTATTTCCAATTGAAAACTCTCTAACTTTTTTTAATTTTTCTTTTCTCTGATCTAAGTCCGGAAATAAAACTTTATTTTCGTTTTGTCTATCTCTTGTTGTTTTGAAAGCTTTTCTTAAAGCAATAAGTTTTTCCTTATTTTTCAAAGGCCCATTTATTTTATTTTTTAAATAATCTTCAGTAACCACTCTGGACTATATTTAAACCGGCATTATAAGTTTTACTACATATATGCTTTAAAATCAAACACCAAAAGTTTTAAATATATATTCATAAAAATCTGATTATGTGGTTAATACTTTCGATATTACCTCCAAGGCATATCGAAAGTTTTATAAAAGCATTGAATATAAGTCAAAATCAAATATAAATATTAAGATTAGTTCCAAATACTATCTTAAAAATATGGAGGCAGTTAAATGGATGTCAAAGTTTACAAAAACTATGTAAACGGAAAATGGATCGAACCTGAAAACAACGGATATGTTGATATTGTTAATCCAAGTAATGGGGATATTATTGCAAAAGCCCCTCTTTCAACAAAAGCCGAAGCAGATAAGGCTATTGAGGCCGCACATAAAGCTTTCAAATCTTGGAGCAAAACTCCTGGGCCAAGGAGAGCTAAACCACTCTATGAATTAAGAAAAATATTCATGGACAATGAAGAAGAAATATCCAGAATCTTAGTTGAAGAAATGGGTAAATCTTTACCTGATGCAAGGGCAGAGATGAAAAGATCTTTTGAAAACATAGAAGTCGCATGTGGAATGCCAATGCTTCAACAAGGGGATAAATTAATAGACAGTTCTTTTGGAATTGATGGTGAAGTTTTAAGATTGCCAATGGGTGTTTTTACCATGGTAGCACCATTTAACTTCCCCGCAATGGTTCCATTTTGGTTTATACCATATGCAATTGCAACAGGAAATACAATAGTAGTTAAACCATCAAAACAAGTTCCAGGAACAATGGTAAAAATTACTGAATATATTGATAAAATTGGACTTCCACCAGGTGTATTTAACCTTGTTAACGGTGACAGAGTTGTTGCTGATGCATTTATTGATCACCCACATGTAAAAGGATTCTCTCTTGTGGGATCAACAAACGTATGCAGAACAGTTGCTGAAAAATGTGCAAGGAACAATAAGAGATTCCAGGCAATGGGGAGTGCAAAAAATCATCTTGTCGCAATGCCAGATGCAAAGGTAGATGAAGTTGTAAGAAATATGCTTACTTCATGTTTTGGCTGCGCCGGACAGAGATGTATGGCTTCTTCAGTACTTGTTGGCGTCGGAGACGAAATGTACAAAACAATTTGTGATAGATTCGTTAAGGAAGCAAAGGGCGTAATACTAGCAAATCCACTAGATCCAAAATACGCCGAGGAGCCACTAGTAATGGGGCCAGTTATCTCCAAGAAGGCACACGACTTTATTTACAAAATGATAGACGTTGGAATAAAGGAAGGAGCAAAACTTCTTTTAGATGGAAGAGGTGCCAAAGTACAAGGTCACGAAAAGGGATTCTTCATTGGACCAACAGTCTTTGCAGATGTAAAGGAAGGCATGGAAATACACAAGACTGAAATCTTTGGGCCAGTAGTCTGCATAATGAAGGCAAAGAATCTTGATGAAGCTATAGGCATAATCAACAGACATCAATATGGAAACGGTGCATCAATTTATACACAAAACGGTTACTGGGCTAGGAAATTCAAACTAGAAGCAGAAGCCGGAATGATAGGAGTTAATATAGGCATACCCGCGCCTGTAGCATTCTTACCATTTGGTGGAATGAAGAACTCTCAGTTTGCAGATATAAAGGCACAGAGCAAAGCAATTGTCAATTTCTATACTGAAGACAAGATAATTACAGAAAGATTTTGGCCAGAAGAAGATTAAATTTTTTATATATTATTTTTTTATAATATTTAGATATCAACTCGGATATCCTCTTTTATCTTTTTTATTATAACGTGAGTGTTCGATCTTTCAATCTCTTTCATCGAGATAAATGTTTCAACAATTCTGTTAAGGTCTTCCTTATCTTTTGCTCTTATTAATACAACAAAGTCATGCTCACCAATTAGGAAATAGACTCCCCAAACGCCTTGGATATTCTTGAGTTTGTCGCCAATATATTCAACATATCCCGGATTATAATGGGCCCTAATCAAAGATACAGCAAGAATTCCCATGCCCACTTTTTCTGGATCTACTATAGCGGTAAATTTTTTAATAATCCCTCTTTCTTTTAAATTCATAACTCGATAATGAATAGTTGATTTTGAAACGCCTAAATCTTTACCCAAAGACTCAAAGCTTATTTCTGAGTTATCTTGTAAAGCGTTCAATATTTTAATGTCTATTTCATCTAATTTATCGTTTTCCATGATTATATTAAATTAATGTTCATTTAAAAGATTACTCATAGATAATTATTAATTAGAAAAAGAATGAATTTATTAATAAAATCTTATTTTCTTAATTTTATACTCTCCGTTTGATGACTCGAAAGTGACTGTTATGGCAACATTGTCTCTAGTATCGAAAACTCCTTTATAATGGATTAAGACACCATTCTCAATCGGCCTGACCTCGTATACTTCTCGAGATATATATTTTCCTGGA
This sequence comes from Candidatus Methanofastidiosum methylothiophilum, assembly GCA_001587715.1. GTDB lineage: Archaea > Methanobacteriota_B > Thermococci > Methanofastidiosales > Methanofastidiosaceae > Methanofastidiosum. The sequence continues at coordinate 2,826 of LNGC01000167.1, forward strand.
TTTTTATAGAATCCTTCTGTAAAATTAAAAAATGAACTTTCAGGGAAAGATTTTTTGTATGAATCAGTATAGTATTGTGTAAATTTCTCATAATTGTTTTCATTCAATCCTTCCATTGTTTTATCCATTATTGGATCTGTTATTTTTACAGCAGATTCTTTATCAAAATCTTTGATTACTGTACATCCTGTAAAAAGCAGTGTTAAAGATATTATTAATAAAAAAATAAGTTTCTTCATATAATAGATTATGCGTTTTACTTTTAAAACTTATTGAAAATTAAAGATAATAAGGAAGATTTCAAATGAAAGCGCCGAGGAAGTAAGTCTTCCTAAATGACAAAATCCCACGGAAAATGTATTTAAATTCGTTACATGTA
>LNGC01000168.1 GCA_001587715.1 Candidatus Methanofastidiosum methylothiophilum
ATTTTTTCTATAAAGACCCCAATTAGAAGTCCAATTACAAAGAATAACAGAAGAAGCATCAAGCTTATTTCAAGTTTAGAAGTCAAGAATAAGTTAATTGTGTACATCTCTATTCCAGTTAAACATCCGAGGGCAAATACTATAAATGATCTAGCAATTACAGCTTCTTTCATCTCAGATTTGTTAGGTATTTGGTGTCTGGTCTCTTCTATAAGTTTTAATAGCTCCCTTCTTAAATCTTCATCGCTTATGTTGCCACTCATGCAAATCTTATTACAATTGTAGCGAAAAGCTTAAAAAGATTTGGATAAAAAATGCGATTTTCTCAATTAATTAATTTCAAGACTTCAAGCTCTTTTTCTAATTGAGTTAGCTCCTTTTGATTAAAGGCATCTTTATTTAAAGGTATAATTAAACGTGAATTTTCAATTAGTAAGAAGTCCCTAAGGGCCTGAATAAATTTCAACACATTTTCAAAATTGTTCTGGGCAATTAAGTATTCAAGCCCTTCTAATATAATGATAGAGTCTTTTCCTTTATTGACAAAGTCTGTTATTAGATTCATAAGACTATTAAGATATATAGGCGAAATAGTATTTTGGCCTTCAATCTTAGATAGCCAAATAAAGGGTGTTTTTTCTAGATCATAAGTTTTCTTTATACTTCCCGGAGGCGTCCTTGTGATAGCAAGGCCAGATATACTATGAGTTACAAGATCCTTAAAGATTTCAAAGCTCTTTTCATATTTTTTTTCATAAACAAGAAAACATTTTCCAGGAGGTATTTCATGTTTAATGGGAAAAGGCGCCTCTTCTTCGCCATTGGTAGTTATATTGTATTTAAATCTCAAAAGAAATGAAGTTGCTTCACCGGAGATTAATGTGATAAGATTTTCGTCCTCTTGCTCTAAGGGAGAGTCTAATTTCTCTACATACAAAGCTCCAATAATATCTTTTTCAAAAAATATGGGTGAGAAAAAACTTTTTTTAGATGCAAGATTAATAGTTTTTTTAATAAAATTGTGATAAATATCTAGAAGTTTTTTTTCTTCCTTTGAGGTATAACCTCTTTTATTTAAAACGTTTGGAGTTCCATCACCGTCAACTGAATAAAAAATTACTTTGTCAAATCCAACTGCTTCGTGAATTGTGTCAACTACTAACTTTCCTCCTTTATCGAGTGAGTCTATTTCTCTTAATCTCTCGGATAAAGTAATTACAGAAAGTAACTCTTTGTTTCTTTTAACATATCTCTGCTTCAGTTCATTATTGTAATGCTTAACTAGATTTGAGAGTTTCCATCGATCATAGGCCTTGAATACAAGACGCCTTATTTCGTTTACACTTACGGGCTTTTTCAGGTAGTCATAGGCCCCGTATTTAATAGCTTCGAGTGATGAATCAAGGGTAGCGTGACCAGTTAGAATGATTACTATTGTTTCAGGATTGATATCTTTTATATGCTTTAGAGTATCCTCGCCACTCATCCCCTTCATCTTAAGGTCAAGGAGAACGAGATCTATTTTCATGTTTTGGAATTGTTTTATCGCTTCTTCTCCACTGTCTGCATCAAATACCTTATACCCTTCTGTTTCTAAAATAATTTTGAGACTTTCCCTTATGTTAACTTCGTCATCAACTATCAGGATATTGAACTCATCCTTTTCCATTGATTCGCCCCCTTGGGAGGCATATCTTAACTGTAGTTCCCTTATTGATAGCACTATCAACATACATCTTTCCCCCATGAGACTCAATTATTCTGTGTGTCATGGGCAGACCAATACCCCTATTATTAGTAAATGATTTTGTTGTGTAGAACGGGTCAAATATACGTTCAAGATTTTCAGGCGGTATTCCTATACCATTATCAGAAACTCTAATCTCAATATATTCATCATTTTTTACAGTATCTATTTTTACAGTTGCATTGCGGTCTATATCGATAACGGCATCTTTAGCATTAAGTAGAATATTCATGACAGCCCTTTGAAGCTGGCCTTCAGTGAATGGAACAATGCAGTCGCCACATTCTTTAAAATATATCGATATATTTTTTGATATGAAGTCATTTTGAACTAATTCTATAGCTTTTTTTATTTCGACGTCGACATCAATTGCAGATATTTCACCGTGTATATAGGATGAGAAATCCAAAAGCCAATTCAATATACTGGCAATTCTTTCAACTTCATAGTTTACAGTCTTTATATACTGTTTTCGCTTTTCATCATCCTTTGTGTTTTCAATTATGTATAGGTAGTTAATAATGACATTTAAAGGATTATTAATTTCATGTGAAAGGCTAGCTGATAGTCTTTTAATAGAGTCAAGTTTTTCGGATATCAGTGGGGAAAGAATAATACCTTTAGTTTTATCAACCTCTTTAAATGAAGCAAGTATAGTTTTTGTTCCTTCCCTCTCTAAAAAATCAAACTTAATTTCACAAGATATTTCTCCGCCGTCTTTTTTCATTAGCGATCCCGTTGTAGTGTAGGAGAATATGCTTTCTTTGTTTTTAGAATTAAGAACGGCAAGTATGTTTTCTTTTCCCGTACGGCATAATAAGTTTGAAAATGGAATTTTAATTAAATCGTTCTTTGAAAATCCAGTCATGTTAACTAGGGCATCATTGAAAAAAACTAATCTATCTTCCACTATCTCTGCCATTGGCATGGCAAAGTTTTTTGAGATACTTGTATTGAAAGTGGAGTTGGACGGAGAGAATTCTGGATTTTGATTCATTCTATTCATACTCAATATTTTCTTTTTTGGGAAGTCTTTTTATATTTTTGCTTTATTATTGCGATAATCTTAATTAAATCTAAATAAATCGCAAAAGAATAAAAAGAAAACTTCTTAAAGTGACTTATTTTAGTTTCAAACGGAGATTAATTTGCCCCACATAGAAAAATTTCTCACTATTGATCTAGGTACTAAAAAGATAGAAGAATCAAAACTAGATAAGAAAACGGTCTCTAAATTTATTGGAGGTAGAGGTATTGGAGTAAAATTACTATTTGATATGCTCCCTCCAAATACGGACCCTCTATCCCCAGACAACATTTTAATATTTACAACAGGCCCTATAACTGGAACTGCTGTTCCCCTTTCCGGCAGACATATAGTTGTTTCCAAGTCTCCACTGACCGGTACAATTTTTGATTCAAGTGCTGGTGGGTTTTTTGGAAGAGAA
>LNGC01000169.1 GCA_001587715.1 Candidatus Methanofastidiosum methylothiophilum
TTGGAAAGATCTCTTACTAATGGCTATAATGGAGGCGTACAATATGGAAAACAAAAAAGTCATAGTAACCGGTGGATTTGGGTTTATTGGCTCTCATCTTACTGAAAAGTTACTTGATGAAAACGAAGTAACGGTTATTGATAATGAATCTACCGGCAGGATAGGGAACATAAAACACTTAACAGGTCATAAAAATCTGACTCTTGTAAAGGGCAGTATTGTGGATTTGGATCTGGTAAGGATATTCAAAGGCAAAGACTACGTTTTCCATCTTGCTGCTATTCCAAGTGTTCCTCGAAGTGTAAAAGATCCTTTCTCTTCAAATGAAGCAAATGTGACCGGAACTTTAAAAGTCCTCATCGCAGCGAAGGATTCCGGTATTAAGAAGGTCATCTTTTCGTCCTCTTCTTCAGTTTACGGAGATACTCCAATACTTCCCAAAAAAGAAGATATGCCTGTAAATCCCCAGTCTCCTTACGCCATTACAAAAGCTACAGGAGAAATGTACTGCAGAGTATTCCAGGAGCTATACGGCCTTCCTACCGTTTGCCTGAGATACTTCAATGTATTCGGGCCAAGGCAGGATCCAACTTCCCAATATGCAGCTGTGATTCCTAAATTCATTACATCAATCCTGAATGATGAAAGTCCTGTTATATTTGGTGATGGTGGGCAGAGCAGAGATTTCAGTTTTATCAAACATGTGGTAAATGCCAACATCCTGTCCTGTGAATCTGATAAAACAGGTGTGTATAATATAGCATGTGGAAGACGAATCACTATCAATGAACTGGTCGGTCATATCAATAATATACTTGGAAAAGATGTGAAACCAATTTATGTAGACTCAAGACCTGGAGACATAAAACACTCTTTGGCAGATATCAATAAAGCCAAGGGTTTTGGTTACAACCCTGTAGGCAATTTCAAAGATGAACTTGCTGAAGTTGTTAGATGGTTTGAATCCCAAGGCTCAAAATAAGGCCTTTTTCTTTTTAAGTCTCAAAGATACGAATAATTTGTCCACAGAACTCAGAGCATCAATATGGATATACTAATTACTACGCACACAGAATTTGGCTTTGTAAGCGATAAGCACATAATTCCGGATAAAAGTGCTACTGATGGAGTGTACAAAGGAGTTCCAAATCTTATTAAAATTGCAGACAAATACGGTGCAAAAATCACTTTTGCAGTTATGCCGGAAGTAACTACATATTTCCCAAAGGACATTGACCATGAATTAGGATTGCATATTCATTCAGGCTGGGAAGAATTTCACCGTGGAGACTTCAGTTTTTATGTAGGTGATTCTTTTTTAAGAGAGAATACTAACCAATCCAGTACTTCTACCGTATTACGAGACTATTCTTATGAAGAACAACTGGATATGATCAAAATCGGTAAAGATCATATTTACGAAAAATTCGGGATCGATCCAACCAGTTTTGTTGCTGGAAGATGGTCTATAAACAATGATACAGTTAAAGCGTTAATAAAGACAGGTTTCAAATGCGACTGTTCTGCCCCTGCACATTCTAGACCGTGTCATCATGACTGGTCAAAGCTTCCAAGAATATGTATGCCCTATCATCCAAGTGCAGATGATTATCAAAGAAGAGGGGACCTGCATCTTTTAGAAATTCCGGTATCCCAGATGTTCCCATCAGGAAATGTGAATCCTGAAAGTGTGCCTGTTTATGGTTTATCATGGTTTAAAGCATGTTTCTTGGAGTATTATAATCAAAATGCACCCTTATTCCATATTTGTTTACATTCTCCCTGTATGGTTGACCCATACTTTACATCAGCTATGGATGATTTTCTGAGGTTTATTTCAATACATGATAATATTAACTTTAGATTTGCTTCCGAGATAACCGAGTACACCGATTTTGTTCCTAAAACAAACATACTTCCATATTTACCCAGGATAAACCGAAGTATTTTGAGAATTGGATTGAAAGCTGTCAGATCAAAGGTTTTTGGTGGCAGAAAATGAAGCAGACTTTAAGTTCGACCTTTTGGCATAGTTTTTCAATCGTTTATGAACGAGTCCTTCATGAAAAACTTAGTTTGGATGCCAAAGGCTTCTTAAATAATATTTTTTATGTAGGAGGAGGGGTAGCAATCTCAACTGTCTTTTCCTTCCTCTTCAATATTTTATCAGGAAGGTGGCTTGGTCCATCTCTTTATGGAGAATATGCTCTTGTTGAGACTGTTTCCATGTTTCTGTATATCCCCATGTTAATGGGATTCCACGCTTCTCTGGTAAAATATAATGCTGAAAAGAAGAACCATGAGAGGCAGCAAAGCATAATTTCAACAACGTATTTATTAGTTTCTGCATTCACGGTTATTTCTGTATTGATTTATCTCATATTTTCATCGCAGATCAGTAAAACATTATCAATATCAGAGGGTTTATACTATTATTCAATTCTCTATGCTGTATTATATGTAGTCTATACAATTACCACAGAAACATTAAAAAGCCTGCATGATTTGAAAAAATATTCTCTCATTAAGCCAGTATTTTCTATCTTACTGCTAATATCATTTTTGTATTTCATGTCTATTGATTTCGTTTCTTCCAAATCGATGATCTTTGCAATGTATATTGCTTATGGTGCTACAGGTCTGATCCTATTATATTCACTAAGAAAATATTTCATTTTTAAGTTGGAAAAAAAATGGATAAGTCAACTGACAAAGTATAGTTTCTATGCAGTAATGGGCGGATTATCTTTTGTACTCTACACAAATATTGATAAAATATTGATCAATAAATACATGGATATAGCCGATGTAGGAATTTACAGAGCTTATAACTATGCATTCATTTCAATTATTCAAGTCTTAATCATCACTTTTGGTACTGTTTTTTTCCCGTATGCTTCGATGTCCAATAACAAAAAAATGCTATTTTCAAAGATAAATAAAGTAATTCCTTACTTTATATTATTGGGATTACCTCTTGCTATGATAAGTGGTTTTATTGTTCTGTCACTCTATGGGAATGAGTACGAATTTAATATGAAACTGGCTCTCTTGTTTGGGATTGCGGGATTGTGTATTGCAATTGATAACTTGTATGGCCAGCTTATGAGTTCCATTGGAATAAAGGGAATCAAAATTGTTTCTTTTGC
>LNGC01000170.1 GCA_001587715.1 Candidatus Methanofastidiosum methylothiophilum
TTTTTTTGGTATAGTGTATTTACAGGACTCTGCACCCATAGCCATACATTCTACTTCTTTGACTTCATACTCTTTTCCAGTAGCCCACTTCATCATACTCTTCCAAAATCCAACAGGTGGCCAGCATATACATTGAGTTGACTTATGATTCCCGCAATAGAAGCAGTTCTGTATTTCTATGTTGAAGGTGTCTGGAGTTTCTGTCAAGACATGCGGTACGCCATAAAGATTTTCACTTTCCTTTAATACTTTTTTTAAGATGAATCTAGCCTTTCCTTCATCGTTCATGAACTTAGTTGCAAATCCCGCCAATCCAAAAAGTGTAGGTTTTGACACAACGGCATAATCAAATGTTAATTTTCCCCACCTCATCAATAGTGGCCGTGCCGCCTTTTCCCCAAATAGCTCAATAACAGCACCCATTGCATCTTTGAATCTGTCCATGTCGAGAGTTGGTGTGTCATCATCGGGCGGAGGATTCTCTATAAAGTCCTTTAATTTTGCTTGGGTAAGGAGCATCTTTAGTCCCTTCTCCCCAAGTTGATCTTCAACACTCTTGAAAATAATTTTCAAAAGAGAGCCTGGAATCTTATAGTCACTCATAATGGTCTATTAATTAAAGAACTCTGCGATTTATAACATTTACCAAAAGATTACAAATTTCCGTGAAAGTTAGAGTAGTATTTAAATAAATCCTATTTTGGCGGAAAAATAATTTAAATAAAAATAAAAGAAAAATATTGTTTTATTTTCTAGTGCATGTGCCGCCGCATCTTCTTATCTGCTGTTGCTGTGTGGTCTTGTTTGGGCAGTCGCCTGTGCAGTTAGACTGGTCACAGTCGCCATCGCAGTTTCCGTCACACGTACCGTTTCCAACGCAGTTGCCTGCATTTGGGCATGTAGCTGTTCCGTCTGCCTGTCCTCTATATGAAAGGACAGCGCCGATGCTTACCATTGCAATCAAAAATATGACTGCAAGGCCAATTATGTAATTTCTCTTCATAATAATCGCCTTATTATCAAACGCACTTGAGTCATATATAAGGGATTTCCGAGATTATTCCCAAATTCATACCAATTTTTTTTATTTGGCCAGCATTTTTCCAATATTGTAAGCCCTTTCAAGAATAATTTTTTTCTCTAATATAGCCCCTTTTTCTCCAACTCCTGGAGCGAGTAACACATCAGTTAGATTCATCTCTAAATATCCAAGGCTCTTTTCAAATATCTCAACTGTTGCAAGAGAAGTTCTATCATCCTCTTCTTCAAAAGGGATAACAACAACTGCTGCTTTACCTCTTATCTTCTCTCTATTTTCAGGGCAGTTGAAATAAACAAATCTATCAATAAATGCCTTTATTATGGCCGTTGGCCCATACCAGTAGACTGGCGTTCCAAAAACAAGTATATCAGAATCAATTATTTTTTGATAGAAGCTATTCATGTCATCTTGTTTAGCACACTCTAAACCCTTCCAGCAGGCATGACATCCATCGCACTCTTTGATATCAAAATCATTTAAGAAAATTGAATCTATCTCTGCACCTTCGCTCTTTGCCCCTTCTAGAACTCTGTTGACCATAATATGAGTATTGCCGTTCCTTCTTGGACTTCCTATAATGCCTAAAATCTTTGTCATGGTCTGAAATTTTCATTTAGCTTCTTTATTCTTTCTGTATGAGAACATCTTATCGTAGTGATCAACGCCGTATTTTTTGACAAGCTTATTTGTAATCTTTCTGACACCTTTTGAATACTCCTTATCGCAATAGTCAGTCTGGTAGAGCGCTTCGTATTTAGGAATAAGTGATGGATCATAACCTTCCAAGAATTTTAATATACGCTGCCTTGTCTCTCCTTTGAAATTTAGGACATCAACAATTACATAGTCAACTCCAAGTTCTGAGAAAGTCTTTATCATCTCTTCTAGAGTTTCCTCATCATCTGAGATATAAGGCAGAACTGGTATGGCCGTCACACCAACTGTAATCCCCGCCTCCTTCAATTTTTTAATTGCACTAAGCCTCTTCTCAATTGGAGGAACTCTAGGCTCTATCTTATTGCTTAGCTCTTGGTCTAAAGTTGTTATTGTCATACAGACATTTAGAAAACCTGTCTTAGAAATTTCTTCTAAGATGTCTATGTCCTTTAGTACTAGGTCGGACTTAGTTGTGATAAGAAGTGCATTGTGATGCTTCAAAAATACCTCTAGCACTTTCCTAGTATTTCCAAACTCCTTTTCTGCCGGCTGGTAGGGGTCTGTAACGGTAGAAACATTAACTGTTAGGTTCTTGTTCCAATTCTCTTTAGAGAACTCTTTGTCTAAAGCGCTAGCCGCATTATCTTTAATTATAATCTTTCGTGCAAACTCCCCTTCTTGCATCCCAAGATATTCGTGAGTGTACCTTGCATTGCAATAGATGCAGTCATGCTCACATCCCCTATAGATATTGGAGCCCCATCTAAATGGAAGAAACCAGACATTAAGCCTGTGAAGCATCTTTTCTACTTCAACATGCTCGTAAACTACATTACCTTTCTCCATAAAATCAACTATTCATATCTTTCAGAGGTGCCATAAAACTCCCCACTGTTCTTTTATCAAGGGGTGTCATATCTTTGCATATTTTTATGTTGACATTTTTATCGGAGATAAAACTCCCAATTTCTTTTGCTTTCTTTTCAATCTCTTTATTGACTTGTCCCTCAAATAGGAATACCTTGACCAATGGAGTTGGCTTCTCTCCATAGTCCCAAACACCGATTATTTTGCCATTATTTATAATTGTCGATGTAGCATTCCCTGAGCGGTCAAAAATATAGTTATAATATTCAATATCAAGATACCTACTCCGCTCCTTGTATCCCATGAAATATGGGTCAAGACATGGCAAAAAATTGATTTGTTGATTATTATTCTCTTTTATGTTTTTTAATTGATTCAGATCATTCTTAGAAACTATATGCTCTGCTAAGTTAGAAATATTCACATACTCTAAGTCACTAAAGCTATCAAGTATTTTCTTTATTTCTGTCTTTGGAAAACCTGTCCACCAGGAGATGTCAGTTAGAGTTACAGGTCCAAACGAAGAAAGGTACTGAGAAACTAATATTTTTCT
>LNGC01000171.1 GCA_001587715.1 Candidatus Methanofastidiosum methylothiophilum
TACGACAGCATGGGCAACAGGACGCAGCAGGTAGAGGACACCATCACGACAAACTACACCTACAGCAACATGATGAGGCTACTCTCAAAGACAGAAGGCACATATACAAAAAATTAAAATATTTTTTCTACTCCTTCATCAATCCCAAGTTCCCTTCCTGAAAAATAGCCCCACTCCTCAGTTGACCCTAAAACTAGGCCATAGTAGATTATGTCGTTCTCTGGCTTGCCATTAATTATTGAGCCGCCTGTCTCATCTTCTATCCTTCTAATTTCAGAAACTTCAGTTGCAAGCCAAGCCCAGCCTGTTGCGCTCTTCCATGCGGCTATTATTTCATTTCCTTCAACAAATTTCTTCCCGTCAATTTCAATAATTGCTGCCGTTTGCATCACCTGATTGTATTATGCAAAGACTAGACTAATACATTGTCGTGATATAGATCTAAAAATAGGGCCAGAAATTGGATCTTATTTTTAAGGCCAGATAAATGTTCAAAATAAAACACAAATGTATAATTACTTCGCATAATAGCCGTTATGCGAAATACTCTCTTATCGCCCATAAAATAACAGAGATAGAAATCCTGGTGGTAAATTAAGAATCTAATAAGAAAAACTATCTATATCGTTCAAATTCTTCCTGTGTTAATCCGGAATCTTTTATTATTCTCATTAATGTACCTTTCTTCAGTTCATCGTGAAGTGGCACTGTAATCTTGATAATACCGTCATCCCCAACTTTTTCAAGCCTGACATGGGATCCTTTTTGCCTTACCGCAATAAATCCTGCTCTCTTTAGAATCTTAATAACTTCTAAGCCCGAAAGAACAGAAGAGTTCATATAGCCACTTCGAGCCTTTCACCAGGGTATTCCATGAGCTCATTTATGTCTGGCTCCAGATATAGCTCTATGGCCTCTTTGATGTTATCTAACGCCTCAGCTTTAGTTTCTCCTTGAGAAATACACCCGGGAAGAGAAGGAACATAGACAGTAAATCCTCCTTCCTCTTGGGGTTCCAAGATAACTGTTAGTTTCATACAGTATAATTATGAATAAAGAATATATAAAATTGATGTATAGCAAGCATTAAATGAATTGGCCCTTTCTTTTAATAGAAGTTGGAGATATTAAAAGATCGTTTAATAAGAAAATTAAAAAATTAAAATTCTGGGCATGCCTTTTCGTAGCCTTTTCTTATCATTCTAGGATTTGAGTGAACATAAACTGAAGCAGTAGTCATTATATTTGAATGGCCCAATATCTCTTTCAAAATCATTACGTCCCCGCCGTTCTCAATGAACTGTGTCCCAAAAAAGTGGCGGAGATTATATGGGGTAAAAGGTTTAATTCCTGCCTTTATGCAGAGCCTTTTCAGAAGCGCCCTATACCCATGAGTAGTCAATGGCCCATCCTCCATTTTAGAATAAAACAGGTATGGATTGTTATCATTTCTTGTTGATAGGTACCTCCTTATAGCCATGGCTGGCTTTTTGTGTAGAGGGAGAATACGGTCATGGTAAGTTTTGGTGTCTTTTACAACTATCTCAGACTTATCAAAGTCAACATCTTGAATTTTGAGATTGACAAGCTCGCCGGGCCTAAAACCTGTATAGATATGGGTCAGTATTAGGGCCATGTGCCTTGGATCTGTTATTGAATCTAGCAAAGCGAATATCTGCTCAGGCTCTACCGATTGCCTTCTCCTCAGGTGGTACTTAGGGGGCCTGTAATCCCATTTTACACCCTTGAAATCGCATAGGTGTTTGATTGAGTAGTATATATGGCGCTTTGAGATTGAGGTCAGATCTGGATCGTCCAGGACTTTGAAATAGTATTCCTCCAATCTTTCTATTGGCCATTCCATCCATCCTTTTGGTAACCTTCTCATAACACCTATTGCTGAAGTTTCCTTCATTCTGCGAGTTCCACGCAGATATCTCCTAAAATCCTGTTCTAATTGACTATTTTCATCAAAATAGGTCATTATCCATCCTCTATTATTATTTCTGAGGTTAAATAAGGGCATATTTATCGTAGCCGACTGTAGATCCACGGATCGCTGGTTCAAATCCGGCCGCCGGGACTTTTGGGCCTTTTCTTGGGATTGATTTTTGAAGTTTCTAAAGTAACCTTTATATTTCCTTAAATTTTTATTAGTCTATGTTCCGTTTAGAATTACGCTGGAGAATTTTAATCATCTTATCATTATCTGCAATTCTATCTTTTTCACTTTGGTTTAGTGCAAATGCAGTCATACCGGAATTAACAGATTATTTCAATCTTACAAATTCTGAAAAAAGTCTACTAAGCATAATCGTTACAATAGGATTTATTGTAGGGGCTCTTACCTATGCAGTTCTAAACTTGCCGGATGTATTCAAAACAAAAAATGTATTTGCCGCCTCTGCCGCACTTGGAGGAGTGACTAGTTTTATTGTTGCATTTTTTGTAGAATCGTTTGCTTTATTGCTTGTACTTAGATTTTTTACAGGATTTTTCTTAGCTGGGGTCTACCCACCTGGAATGAAACTAGCTTCTTCTTGGTTTCAAAAGGAAAGAGGATTTGCAGTTGGGTGCATGGGTGCGTCATTGGCACTAGGTTCTGGAATGCCATATCTTTTTAATTTGACAGGTATACCTGAATGGAGAATACTTATCAGTTTCTCGGGCCTTGCTTCTTTTGTCAGCGCCATCTTAGTCTTTGTATTCGTAAAAGAAGGGCCTTATACAGCAGGCACGATAAAATTTAGATTAGAAAACTTAAAAGACATATTAAAAAATGAAAGATTAAAACTAGTAAATTACGGATATTTCGGTCACATGTGGGAGCTATACGCAATGTGGGCATGGATCCCAATTTTTTTGAGAGAGTCTTACATAAAATCCGGAGCTAACGATAATTCAATTTTGTTTTTTTCACTAATTACCTTCTTAATCTTTCTATTTGGTTCTTTAACAACATTCTTTGGCGGTATTTTTGCTGATAGGATAGGTAAAGCCCAGTTCAACATATTAATGCTTTCAGTAAGTGGTTTTTGTTCATTGATAATCGGATTCACTTTTGGTGTAAACAATAT
>LNGC01000172.1 GCA_001587715.1 Candidatus Methanofastidiosum methylothiophilum
CCTGTAAACGCACCAAGATGTCCGGTAAACAGTTATCACAGAGATGGGCAAATGAGAGTCAATAACAATGCAGGAAGCACTATAGCATACGAACCTAATAGCTATGGAGAATGGCAGGAGCAGCCAGGTTTCAAAGATCCACCACTTGCTCTAAAAGGCCCTGCAGATAATTGGAACTTCAGAGAAGATGACGATGACTACTACACTCAGCCTGGTAAACTTTTCAGACTGATGACCCTCGAGCAGCAAAAAGCGTTATTTGAAAACACTGCTCGAGCTATGGGCGATGCCCCAAAATTTGTTAAAATCAGACACATTGGAAACTGTCTAAAAGCTGACCCTGCTTACGGCAAAGGTGTCGCAGACGCTTTAGGAATTTCACTAGATGAAGTAAAATAGTATAAATTATTTTTTTATTTTTCCAATAAGAATTTGCGAGATTCTTAAAATAAATCAAAAGCTTTAATAAACAACTCAAAAAAAAAAACAATGGATGACTATTGATTTAAAATCAAAATATTCTTCAATTATCAAAAATGGAAATGCGAGTGAAGTGTTAAAATATTTACACGAGCTATACGATAATATGCCGATGCCTTCCGTCATTATTACCCAAGGCCACTCCATTTGTGAAGTCAGTAGACAATTTCTAGAAGTTTTTGATTATGACAGAAATGAAGTTATTGGTAAGAATATTTTAGATTTCATTGTTTCAGAACATAAAGATATTTTTTTAGATTCAATAAAAAAACTTGAGTCCTTTGACAGTATTCTTGGCGTAGAATTTCAAATGGTCAAAAAAGATAAAACTTTGATTAATGTCAGCTTATCTGCAAAAATTGGGAATAAATACTCTGAAGACACATTAGATATTTTTTGCATACTTGAGGATATTACATTTAAAAAATCATGTGAAATAAATCTAGAATCTAAAAACTTAGAAATGTCATTGTTATTGGATAATATAGAATCTCATGTGTGGTACTTAAAAGATAGTGAGACTTACGGATTTGTTAACAAAGCCCATGCCGATTTTTTGGGGTATTCGATAGATTCCCTAACAAACCGTAATCTATATGAGTTCTTACCAAAAGAAGTTGCAGAAATATGTATCAAAGGCAATGAGGAAGTTTTTTCGAAAAAGAAAACTATCCATACCGAGGAATGGGCCCCAAATTATAAAGGCGAAAATAGATTAATAGAGGTAACAAAAACTCCACTACTTGATTCAATTGGAAATGTGAAATACGTTGTATGCATAGGCTCTGACATTACAGATAAAAAAAATGTAGAAGAAACATTGAAAGAAAGTCAGGAAAGGATCAGGTGTTTATTTGAAGGATCAATGGACTCAATCTGGGCCTCAACAGTCGATGGAATAATAGTTGAAGCAAATCAAGCTGCTGCGGACATGCTAGGGTGCAATCTTGAAGAATTGATTAATTCAAATATTTGTGACTTTTATGTAAATCCAGAAGATAGGGAATCATTTACAAAAATAGTTCAAGAAAAGAAATCAGTAAGAGATTATGAAATAAAGCTAAGAAGAAAAGACGGAATTGAAATTGAATGCTTATTCTCATCTTCAATTTGGACTAATTCAAATAATGAGATTCTAGGTTACATTGGTGTAGTGCATGACATTACAAATAGAAAAAGAACGAATAAGGAACTTTTAGATTCAAGGCATCTTCTGCAGAACATAATAGATTCCCTACCTGATGCAACCTTCTCTATTGATAAAGAAGGAAGAGTGCTGTCTTGGAATAAGAAGATTGAAGAGATGACAAGTATAAAAGCGGAAGATATTATTGGAAAAGGAAATTACGCATATTCAATCCCATTTTATGGTGAAAGAAGAGCTGGATTAGTTGATATTCTATTTAATACTTCAGAAGAGTTTGAGAAAAAATATGCTAATCTAAGAAAATACGGGGATACTATAGAAGGTGAAACAACAGTATTTGATTCAAGGGGGGAAAAGCTCTATGTATGGGCAAAAGCAACTGCATTATATGACAATAGTGGGAATATAATAGGAGCAATTGAGTCTATACGAGATATCACCGAGGCCAAATTACTAGAAGATGATTTAAAGAAAGTCTACTTGGCAATAGACCAAGGACCGGGCATAGTTGTAATCACGGATATAGAAGGGAACATTGAGTACGCAAATCCCAAATTTGTCGAGGTTACAGGATATACTGCTGAAGATATATTGGGTGAGAACCTTAGGATAATGAAATCAAATTTTCTGCCACCAGAATTTTATACAAGTCTTTGGGATACTATATCTTCTGGTTCAACATGGAAGGGGGAATTTCACAATAAAAAGAAGGATGGTAACTATTACTGGGAATACGCTACGATTTCCCCGGTTAGAAATGAAAAAGGAGATATTACAAACTACATAAAAGTGTCTGAAGATATCACAATGAAAAAGAGGGTTAAAAAACAGATAGATGAGAACATCGAATACTTTGCACATCTAATTGACCACATAAGAAATCCGTTGGCAATTTTAAGTGGGTTTGTTCAGGTAAAAGTTGAAGATCCCGAAATAAAAGATAGGCTATTAAGACAGGTGGACAGGATAGAGAATATCATTACACTTTTAGATAAGGGCTGGATGGATACTGAAGATACTAGACGATTTTTGAAAAAATATGGATAAAGTTCTATTTCTTAGATTATCTTATGTTTTTCCAAGGGTGCATTCATAGATTTTTCCCGTAATGACTTCTGTATTAATCAGTAAATCCACCAGTGGAAAAATATCTTGCGGGTAGAGCTTTCGTTTTAGGAGCTGGCCGGCCATTATCTTTTCTTCTATTTCTTCTTTCGTCTTATTCGTTCTTCTTGATTCAAGCTCTATTTCTTTTTCATGCCTCTCGGTAAAGACATAAGTCGGAGATATACCGTTAACTTTGATGTTGTATTTTGCAGCTTCATATGCTGAATATTTTATAAGGGCTTCAAGCCCTGCTTTTGCAATTCCATAGGGCGCTTTGTTATGTGACACATCTTTAGAAGAGGAGGAAACGAAATGCAATATATGGCC
>LNGC01000173.1 GCA_001587715.1 Candidatus Methanofastidiosum methylothiophilum
GTCAGAAATTATTTAGTTAAATGTTACCTTTATTGTTTATCATTATTAACTAAAATGATTAACTATATCTTCTCATCAATTACCATAAATGTTGGTGATCATATGGCAATGTTCGATGGAACTTACGCAAAAGTAAAGAATCAAACGGAAGTTGAGATCCTGAAGACTCTTAGAACTGCCCTTTACGAAGTTGGCTACCCCGGAGGCAAATACCTAGAGAAGCTAGAGATTATCACCGCTATATATCAACTTTACAGGGCTAAGGATTTGGTCAAAGAGCTTCAAAGAAAAGATGGTTACCAGTATAAAGATCTTGCCGCATCTCTTTATGCAGATATAGACGGTCTTTCAAGAGAATTTGAATATCTGAGAGACCACCCTGCTATTGACAGAATTGATCTGGCCAGGGAAAAATTATTTCATGCAAGAGATAAAACAGTCCAACTATCAAAAAATGTAGGCGTTACAGACGGAGAAATATCCAATATTCTGAGGGATTTTGCTCCAAAACCAAATGAAGATCTCACAAGTTACCGCCAGAAATCATATAGAAGGTAAATTCTTTTCTGTTATTTTTATAATATTTAATTTGTCGCCCACCTAACTAACTCCGAAGCTCATCGTTCGGATATCCTCTCTTCCTTCGGTAACTCTCGTGGTGGGCTGATCCCCATCATTGTAACCCCCGAATCATCTAAGCGATATGCCACATCACCGGGTGACCGTTGACAGGGTATTACCCTTATATTTGCTGTTTCACTCATAGAAGAAAGATTTCCTCTCATGAACCCCTCGCTATAAGGGATAAAAAATAGAGGATATTTTGGTATAAATAGTTACCTATTGAACTTAAAGCCACATTCGGGGCAGAAGTTTGATTCCGATAAGACATTTTTTTTACATTTAGGGCATTTAAAATTATAATGATCCGATGGTTTAAACGGAGACGCAGAAGACATTTCGCCCAATCTTTTTGTTAAGAAGTATACTAGAACTATCAATAGAGGTATGAATAAGAATGCAAGTATAGTCTGTGTGAATAGAACAAAATTAAACAGTCCATGTGAGAATGCAGCTATTGCAATACCCTTGAAGATAAGGTTATTATTCTTTGGCGCGGAAAACTTTGCCTTTCCCACATAATACCCAACTATGCCTGAAAATCCAGCGTGACCGAGGCAACCTGTTATTGCCCTCATAAGTATAAGTGAAGGGCCAAACTGAGATATGTACAAGAAATTTTCAAAAGTTGCAAATCCCAAAGCGGCTGTAACAGAATAAATCATCGCATCAATAGGCTCATCAAATTCTTTTGACTTTAATGCATAGATCCTCATGGCCAAGTATTTTGATATTTCTTCTACTGGGCCTATAACAAAAAATGCCGCAAAAAATAGTAAAAGTATTCCCGCCTGATCAATAGAAAATGGTAGTAGCAAAGTGTTTAATATTCCTGCCGGAATTGTCGCAACTATTCCGAGAATAAAAGTTACTATTATTATTTTTTTTGGTTCGGGTTCAAACTTGTCTTTCTTATAGAAGAACCATACCCAGAGTAAACCAGGGGCAAACGCTATTGCAAGTAAAGTTATTGGATCCATTTAATCACCTGTTAATGGAGGTCTCGCATCTGTCAATATAGATATATATGCGTTAACTCTCATATAGAAGTTAATAAATCTTACTGAAAATTCCCAGAGGCCAAAATTTTTCTTTGTAGTAAATAAAATGTAAAACCACTCAATGAGCACTATTAGAGAGGCTACTGTTCCCCATAATGATGCAATTAGAGATAGAACGAATCCATAAAATATCCTTACTAGAAGTTCTAATCTCCTTGAAGTGGAGTCAAAAGATAATGAAATTCCACATGGATATTCAATATCTTCACTAGTTATGGGGGGCCTTTCATCTGTCAGAAGGTAGGTATATGCTGTTACGTTAAAGTAGAATCTAAAAAATCCAGCCATAAAATCAAATGCACCAAGGTGCTTTTTTGCATAGATAAGGACATAGAAAAACTGAAATAATTGGGCAAGACCTGCAACAATTCCCCAGGCTTCAATAATAATTCCTAGAACAAAAATATATATTATTCTTATAAATAGCTCTGCCCGTGAAGAGTGTTCGATGTAAGAATATGAAAATGCCACCGGGTAGCTCTTAATTGATGGATAAACATTTCCAGTCATTATTTTTTTCTCTTCGCTATCACCAATAAATGCTTTACATTCTTTACAGTAAAGAGAGTCTTCTGGATTTTCACTACCACATCTAGGACAAAAAACCATGATAAGAAAAGATATTTTTAACTTAAATATATTTCTTATAAAAAAAGAAAATAAATAAGATTATTCCTTGACAACAAAGGTATTAGCGATCTTATCGTGAAGGCCTTGTTTTTGCGCATCAAATAGAATCCAGATGTATGCCACTAAGTTAAGTATAGGTATGATCTTGATTATCCATCTTATAACTCCAGGGCCTGGGCCTATTGGCATTGCTCCATTTGTGCCTATAACTTTAAGTTTCATTACTTTCTTACCTATTGTTGCACCTTTCATACCATCAAAGTATACGAAGTATGCAAGAGATATCAATGCAGTTATAATTGTTCCCACGCCGCCTAGATTGAAGCCACTTTCGTAGCCCATACCATAACCATACCCATAATTAGTTCCAAATGGTATGCTTACTATCCATCCAATTACTCCGAAAATTATGGCATCTATAATCCATGCAATCAATCTTGGTAAAAATCCGGCATGTTCGTGTGAAAGCCAGTTTCCAGAAGCGTATGTAGTTTGTGGCTGCTGGTATACTGGAGCAGCTTCTAGAGTTGCTCCACAGTTTTCACAAAATTTTGCGCCCATTGGATTGTCTTTTCCACATTTTCCACAAAAAACCATTTTATCACCGTACTTAATAGTACCTATTCTTTTAAAAGATTTTCTAAGAGATTAA
>LNGC01000174.1 GCA_001587715.1 Candidatus Methanofastidiosum methylothiophilum
ATATCCAACTGACACCTGTTATGGCATAGGGTGTGACGCTACTAATCCGATGGCAATTGAGAAAATATTTAGAATAAAAGGGAGAGAAAAAGATAAACCACTTCCATTGATAGCTTCTTCTATTGAGATGATTGAAAAATATGTTTTTTTGGAAGATCGGGCAATTAAATTATTCAAAGCTTTTCCTGGAATATCCATAGCCCTTAAAAAAAGGGGAAATGCTATACCTGACATTGTAAACAAAGAAAAACTTGCCTTTAGGATACCATCAAACGAGATCTCAAGACGATTAGCAGAATTTTCAGATAAACCCATTATATCAACAAGTGCAAATAAGTCTGGAGATCCATCACCTTATTCTATAGCTGAGGTAAAATCAAGCCTTAAAGATTATTTATCAGAAATTGATTTATTCATTGACGGTGGAGTCCTTGATAAAAATCCTCCCTCGACCATAGTTGATCTAGTTGATGGAGTTATTGGGAGGATTGGCAACGTAAAAGAAAAACAGATATTTGATTTATTGGGTGGTAAGATTTGATTCTAAAAAAAGGTGCAGAAGCAGATCTTTATCTTGAAGATTTCAAGGATGTATTTGGGTTTGACTTTTACAATGAGAAGATTGTCATAAAAAAAAGGGTAAAGAAAAATTATAGGATTAATGAAATTGATAGCATGATTAGAGGATTTAGGACTGTAAAAGAGGCGAAGATAATCAATAAATCAAAAATCTTTGGTGTTTTTTCTCCGGCTTTATACCTTGTTGACTTAAAAGAGAAAAGCATAGTAATGGAGTATATTAATGGAATCAGATTAAAAGAATATTTTTCTTCAAAAGGATTAGATAGAGATATTGGGCTCCAGATCGGTAAATCGATTGGAGCGCTGCATAAAGGTGGAATAATTCATGGAGACCTTACTACATCAAATATGATATTAAATGATGGCAAAGTATACTTCATTGACTTTGGACTATCGGAAGAATCTGAAGAAATTGAAAAGCAGGGAATTGATGTACACCTATTACGACAGGCTCTAGAAAGTACACATTTTGATATCTCCGATGAATTATTTAAAATAATACTTGAAGGATATTCAAATGTCCGTGGACAAGAAAAAAAGGATGAAATCCTTCAAAGAATTGAACAAATAGAAAAGAGGGGAAGATATAGAAAAAGAGATTAAATCTTTTCTAATTCGCTTAAAACTTCCCAGAGAATTGTTCTCGTATGCATTGGCATGTTTGGATCGTTTGAAATCTCATCTAATAGTTCAACTGCAGCATGGGCTCTTGATTGGACAGGTTCAGAAGTATCAAGTAGTCTGTCAGCAGCTTCCTTGGCAGCTCTTCTTATATTTCTAGGAACACTGTTGTCTTCGTTAACAAATTCATTTAAGTAGTCGACTATACCTTTAATATTTTCTTCAGGCATTACATCACCTCTTCTATATATCGCATGAACATGTAATTGCTTTAAAACTTTTATCTTTAGAAAATTTAATTTACCATAATAACATACGTTATAATTATAGATATTACGCCAAATACGGCGCCAATAAACCAAATTAATAGAACAAGTCTTTTTTCAGTGAGTTTAATAAGTGAAGTAAGTAAGTTTGCGACAGAGAGATACTTTTGAGGATGTAGAATTCCTTCATTATCAACTTTTGTTGGTCCATACTTTTTACTCCCAAACCTTCTAATTGATTTAAATAAGAATTCCATAATCTGAGGCATTAGTAGAATAACTCCGATTATTTCAATGTGTTTTACTATAGAAAACGATGCTATTATTGCACCAACAATTAATGTTCCAGTATCGCCTGGAAATATTTTTGCTGGATATTTATTATAAATTAAGAAAGCAAGGAAGGAAAAGGTGAACGTTAGGAGATAAATCGATGTTTTGAGATCTCCTAAGAGTAATATGCAGATTGAGAGTGAAAGAGTAGATATAACCCCCAATCCGATTTCTTCTCCATTAAACCCTGCAAGAAGATTTGTCAAGTTTGAAGCGGCAGTTATGCCTATAGGAACTATGATATAGTATATAATACCTATATCGATTTGAAATAAAATTAGATTTAGTGTTGTATCTTTGACAAAAAATATTAATGGTAACCCGCCTAAAAGACATACAATTGTCTTGAGTGATTGAGAAATATTATAGAGATCATCAAAAAGGCCAACTACACCTATGATTGCAACAGGAAAAATGAACATTAGTATCGATGAATCTCGGATCGACAAGTAATAGAGAATAAAAATAGGGATTGTTCCGAGGAGCAGCGCTATACCTCCGGCCTCGGGAATTTCAAATTTTTCAATTTTATGGAGGTCAACTCCAAATACTCCGTGTTTTTTATTAAATTTACCAACAATTGGAGTAATAATGAGCGTGATTATAAATGAAAAAATTGGAAGCAATATAATATTCATGAAATAACTGTTATATAGGTATTCTTAAATATTGTTATTATGGATAAACACCTCTCTCGTTACACTCTTTTTCTATTTGACATGGACGGTACGCTAGTCAAATTCAAACTAGACTTTGAACATCTAAAAAGAGTAACAAGAAAAATTCTAGAGGATAAAGGAATATCCTTGGAGATAAAAGGGTCTTTAATTGAGGCTTTAAAAGAATTAAGGTCTGAATTTGCTATAGAAAAAGATTATAAAGATTTTGTCAAGTGTATTGAAGACATTATAGTTCAGCATGAACTTGAAGCTTCAGAAAAAGCTGAAGTTTTTCCTGATTCTATAGACTTATTAACTCTTTTAAAATCAAAAGGTAAGAGTATTGGTATTATTACCCGTAATAGTAAAGCTGCTTCAATGAAGACTCTAGAAATCTCAGGATTAATGAAATATATGGATGTTATAGTCACAAGAGATGATGTTACAAAAGTTAAACCTGACCCG
>LNGC01000175.1 GCA_001587715.1 Candidatus Methanofastidiosum methylothiophilum
ACTATTACATCACGGCCTATGCCCCAACTGCTGGACGCTTAAGAAGAAAATGGGACAGGAAGAACGGCTCAAAAAGGTATTAATAATTATAGATAAACTGACACAAACCACAGGGCACAAATGGTTTACTGCCACCCTTCTTGCGAAATACCAGCATAAAAGCTATGAATGGGCGTATAGCAACCTGGTGAAGATGGAAAACTATGGGATGGTTACGGGGTTGAAGGATGAAGGCCGGAAATACTGGAAGGTGTTGAAACCTTGCACCTTTGGTGCAAGCCCGGAAATCAAAGATTTCCGACGGCTTTAGAAAAGGTTTCATCCAAAATGGAGGTGGTTTAAATGAATCTGGAATTAAATAAGGAAAAAGCAAGTGAAATGTTTGGTGTAAGTGGTAAAAACGTACAGCACTTTAAAATTGATACTCCTGATAAAAACCATGTTGAAGGATGGATATGTAAAAGCAGACAATCAAATATGGGATCACTTATAATAGACACCGTAAACTTCGTTAAAACATGGCAGTTCGTAAGGGGAATGCCAAAATTGCAGTATCTGGATGAAAGAGATGAACCAACATTACCCACCATATTACACAAAGAGGACGGTACAAACATCGTAATGTTCCCACTACTCTTTAACGAAGGCGAATATGCCGAAACACTCTTTAAAACACGGTTAATGCCCTACTGCAACGACAACTGGTTAGTTAAGATAAAAGAAGTAATCACAAACAACCATTACAAGGCCGTTGAAAAGGAATGTTTATCATTCAGTTATGAGCTTTACGGTATCCAGAATAAGCATGAAGTACAATACCAATACCAGGACATTCCGGAACTTAATTTAGACCTTTTAACAGTGCTTATGCATGGTAAAAGTTTACCCTACAAAGAAATGAGTGAAATAGCCAAAAAGTATAACCTATCAACTGCTTTAAAAGCTTTTGAAATACTACACGCTGAGTATTACAATGCTTACCTCACAACTGAATTTATAGATCGGTTCGATGATTACGTTGAAGACCCAGTTATACGTTCTAAAACATTGGAAGGGTTATATAATGAATGTGAAAACTTCTTTGAAAAAATGAACATGAAATTCCAGGACAAACACCAAAGAGGCATCATAACAGAAGGATCGGTCTGGCATTATGGTCTTGAAGAGAATCACATGAAAAAGTGCAAGGCCATAAGTGTAAGGGAAGGTCATATAAAACAAGCCTGCGGAATACCACACCACGATATACGGAAAGCAATCGTTAAAGTAGATGAAAACAGTGAAAAAGACCTGTCAGAAACACCGATTGTATATATACTAACCGGTGTAAAAGATGAACTTTCAGAAGAATATGATAAAATCATGATCGATGATAAGCGGACAGAGGATAAAATCAAATCAGTATTAGGAAAATATCTACGGAAAGTCCATATCGATGCTGAAATGGAACAGATAATCCAGAGAATCCACAATGAAATAGACCCCGATTCCAGTCCAGCAGATAAGATGAGAGTGTTCGCACAATTATATCCAAATATGAGGAAACAATCTAGAACTGTTTATCAGGCGTTAGTATCAATGTAAATTAATCAATCAATAATGGTGGCTTAATACCTATGGGACGGAAAAAACAAATAAAAAAGAAAGGAAAGGGTATCTATATGGTAATAGACCCTACCTTATACAGAAAATCCAAGGCAATAATAGAAAACCGAACCAAAGACTATGAAAATTACCTGGCAAGGAAGATACACACAAACAACAGAGCAGAGATGATAAAACTCGAAATAGAAGAATTAGACCAGAAAAGAGAAGCTCTCATGAAAGAATACGATATAGAGATAGGGATAGAAGCCAACGAAGACCATATGGAAGACGAAACAATTAATAAGATAACCTATGCCACCAACACCATAATGAAAATCGTTAATAATCAAGGGGGTATTGGATGGGATAAGATAGAGGAAATAGCAGATTTTCAGGGCATTAGTTTGGCTGAATTGAAACTACACCTCCCAGAATCAATTAAAGACAAAATAGTAGAGCATAATGTTACTTTAGAAACTGTTGAGGGGAGATCAGATTATGGACTTAGTAGGTAAAAAAGTATCGATCTTGTATAATCTGTTTTCATTATATATATTATATAATTATATATATTATATAATTTATTTAATAGACTCTTGTTTTAATTATTCAATAGCTTATTTTAGATCTAATTTTTATAAGGAGATGTTAAACTATGAAAGACGTACTAGAATTCTTAGATAAGGAAATAAGCAATAGTGAACGACTGATGAAGGAATCTGAGGGTAAAGGTGAGGGGCATTTGCATAGTTACTGGATGGGACGGACTGATGCCTTTTACACCTTACGGGCGATTGTGGAGGTGCTTTAAATGACAGTTTACTATACAAAACATAAGGAATGGTTTATAGGTACGAAAAAGGATTTACAAGAAGTAATAGATGATCCTTTATCAATGGTAACGATAAAGGAATATGATTGGTAAATGGGAGATTAAGAATGATACCTCCAGAACTTGAAAGAAAAGCCGAAATAGCACTTGAAAACGCAAGTAATAGGATAGTTGAACTTGATAAATATATTGCTAGAATTTCTGTGAAATATCATGAAATAAAGGATTTGTTAGATGTTTATAGTGATAATTGGGTAAAATATGGGCAATTAGATGCTAAAAAACGTGGAGAAATATTATCTGGATGTATAGAACTAGATGACATAATATATCATGAAAATCCGGAGGATGCTTACGATCCGTTTCGATAGGGGTATGGATGGGGAGATTTTACACCTTTAAATACATAAAAATGTTTCTAAAGTGGTGGCTTAATACCCTTTCATTTTTTTATGTAAGAAAAAGTTTCATATAGTAACTGTGTAAAACTCCCCCATTC
>LNGC01000176.1 GCA_001587715.1 Candidatus Methanofastidiosum methylothiophilum
GTATCATCAGACACATTAAAAGAAATATCCTCAAATTTAGAAAGAAAACGGGCAATTTCTACTTTTTGATTGCCCTTTATTTTAAAACTTAATACTCTTGTTTTTCTCTTCATCTTATCATAATTTAGCTTTCAAATAGTCGTCTGCTGTCTTCCTTGTTTCCTTTGAACCGCAGTAGCTGCATTCAAGATTTCCTTCTTTTCCTTCCTGTTCATTCTTCATCCCAAGAGTTCTCTTGCATACTCCACAAACTGCCCTAATTACTCCAAGTGAATCTTCTGCAGTTGAAAGTCTTATTGAATCGCCCTGTGTATCTACAACTCTTGCCCTAACAATATCGCCATTTCTAAACTCTGTGGAAATAGTTTTTACATACTTTTTATCTGTCTGTGAAACATATATCCTTGCCTTTGTATTGGCTGAAAGCTTTTTGTCCGCATGCCCCTCTAATGCTAGAAGATCCACATAAACCATCTGTGGTTTAACAGATACTATTTCCCCGTAGACAATATCTCCTTCTTTTATCTGAGGTAGAACATTTGTCTTTGAAATAACGCTCGCACTTCTTCTTGTCATGTCAAGATCTAAGTTTCCTACCAGTGTAGCATATATCTTTCCATTCTCTTCATATGCCCCTTCTCCTGGTAAATATTCTTCGGCAACACCTATGTAGTCACCTGGTATAACAAATTCTTTTTTAGTCTCTCCATTTGCTTCCATCATAACAACACCTCATGAATCTATAAAGTTCAACTTCAATCATTACTTTCCTTTTCTTATGGATTTCAAACATTGCTTTTATTGGAAAATTGAAACTCTCTTTCTCAACTAGTTCAAAACTGTTTTCCAATGCAACATTTCTTATGAAATCATAGTTCCCTTTCTTGTGCAAGGAATACACAACATTCCCTATTTCAAATGCCTTTTTCAAAAATTTGGTATCCATATTCCTCTTTTTTGTACCAAAAGGCGGATTTTGAACAATAGTGTCCCCTCGCAGGAGGACGTTTAAAACGTCACCATCCCTAATCTCATATTCTCCTAAGCTTTGATTACTTTTTAAAGTTAATGTTTTTAAATTATCGTTCAAAATCTCTATGGCCCTTTTATCTTTTTCTACAAAATAGACTTTTTTAGCCCCCAATAAGAGGGAAGCTATCCCAAGTCTGCCTGTGCCGGCGCCAAGGTCAACTACGATTTTCCCTTCTATGTCCCCCCTGTGATAGGCAAATAGGATGATTTCAGCAGCTATGTCACCTGGTGTGGTATACTGCTCCTCAAACATGTCAGGATCTTCCATCTCTTTTAGATTTGAAAGAAAGATTTCAAGCTGTTTTTTTCTCACAAAAATTAAAAATATCAAAGGTATAAAAATCCTACCTTTGATTGAAGAAACTGTTTTACTCCTTTATTCCTCATTATTATTTCCATTAGTATTGAAAGTATAACTATTTCAGCAAATGCCTTCACCAATATTGTATACACAACAGGTAACGGAAGCCCATAAGGAATCTTTAATACTGCAAGTGTTAGGTATGTTAAGAAGGCTTCTGGGAGATATCCAACAAAGACTGCTATACCAGGTCTTGTCTTTTTGGCAAGGATAGCTACAAAAATTCCCGTCAAAGCTTTAAACGGAGGTACTAAAAAATTTCCAAAAGTAAGTCCCGGCCATATACCGACTATAAATCCCGTTATACCTCCAAATATAGGGCCTAGTAATATAGCAGCAAGAACTGTACCTATGTGGGACAGATCAAGATAAACATTTGGTACCGGTGTTGGAATAAGCAGTATTGTTCCAAATAGAATTCCTATCGCTGCAAAAATTGCTGTGAAGGCGATATTCTTTGAACTTTTTGCTTTCAATGAATCACCAAAAAAAATAAATTAAAACGATATATAAATATTTGGGTAGATACCCAAAAATGGGTATCACATCTCTTCCGGCGCTTTTATGCCAAGAAGGGCTAAAGCATTATTCAGTACTATCTTTGTTGCTTTGACAAGGGATGCCCTGAAATCTTTATTTGTTTCAGCATTTAAAACATGGCACTCATGATAAAATTCATTGAAACATTTGGCAATGTCATAGACATAATTAGAAACATAGTCTGGCCTGTAATCTATTGATGCCCTCTCAACTACCTCTGGAAATTCTGAGAGCAAAGAGACTAGCTTATACTCCTTTTCATTAAGATCTTCTATTTCAAACTGGAGATTTAGATCTCCTATTTTCTTTAGAATGCTTGATGCCCTTGCATGGGCGTACTGTATGTATGGCGCAGTGTCCCCTTCAAAGTCCAAAGCTTTTTTCCAGTTGAAGATGATCCTCTTGTTGTTGTCCTTCATCATGCTGTACTTTAAAGCACCAATTGTAACAATTTCAGATATACTGTCGGCATTTGAGATATTTCTTTCTCTCACCTGATTCAAAGCCTCTTTTTTCACAACATCCTTTAGTTCTGAATAAAGCACAACATTTCCTTCTCTTGAGGACATCTTACCCTCTTCAAGCATAACAAGCTCATATGATAAATGATAGCATCTTTTCGCCTGTTTAAACCCCATAAGCTCCAACGTTTTGAAAAGTTGCTTGAAGTAAAATTTCTGTTCACTTCCAACAACATATAACGATAGATCAATTTTAAAATCCTGAAACTTTCTCTCTGCAAGTGCTAAATCCTTTGTTGAGTAAAGTGCAGTTCCATCACTTCTCAATATGACAAACTCATCAAGGCCAAACTCTTTTAGATCAACTATGACAGCACCTTCCTTATTTTTTGCTACGCCCTTGTCTAAAAGCTCATGTGCAATTTTAGTTCCTTCATCCTTCACTTCACTCTCGTATAAAAAAATATCAAAGTTAACTCCAAGCTCTTGATAAATCCTGTTGAACTCTTGAAGGCTCCA
>LNGC01000177.1 GCA_001587715.1 Candidatus Methanofastidiosum methylothiophilum
ACGGGGCTTAACAAACCATTTTTATAAATACTTATAAAACTTTTGGTTATTTAATTCAAGTATTTTTCTGGATTCTGGTCAAAACTCTTTTTGCATCCTGGAGCACAGAAGTAATAAGTTTTGCCTTTGTAGTTACTCTTAAACTTCGCAGTTTTTTCATCAACAGTCATCTTACAAACTGGATCAATAGCCAAAATATCCCTCCTTTAATTTTTCTCTGGATTAAATCTTTTTAGCATGAGTGAAAGTGTTACTACTGTAACGGAACTCATAGCCATAGCAAAACCTGCAAACTCAGGCCTTAAAGTAATCCCAAACGTTGGATATAAAATACCTGCGGCAACTGGTATGAGCGCAGTATTATAAGCAAATGCCCAAAAAAGATTCTGTTTTATTCTTTGCATAACCTTTTTACTTAACTTAATGGCGGACACAACATCCTTTATATCATTCTTAACTAGAACTATGTCTCCACTTTCTATTGCGACGTCAGTTCCACTACCAATTGCTATGCCCACATCTGCTTGAGCTAGAGCAGGCGCATCATTTATGCCATCCCCAACAAAGGCTACAATTTCCCCACTATTTTGGAGCCTTTTGACTTCTTTGGCCTTATCTTCTGGGAGAACTTCTGCAAGTATGTTCTTTATTGATAAAACTCTACCTATTGCAGATGCAGTACGTTTGTTGTCTCCTGTAATCATGTATACTTTAATTCTAGATTCCATCAGTTTTTTAATAGACTCTTTAGAAGTTTCCTTTAGAGTGTCTGCAATTCCAATTATCCCCGAAAACTTGTTATCAATTGATATTAAAACTGCGGTCTTCCCTTCATTTTCAAGTTTTGTTATTTGTTGTTCAATTTCATTTTTAATTGAAATTCTCTTCTCATTGAAAAGAGTTCTATTTCCAATTATTACTTCTTTTCCAGAAACAGTTGCCTTTACTCCTTTTCCTCCAAATGTATCAAAATTCTTACTTCCCGATAGCACAATACCTTTCTCTTCAGCACTTTTGACTATCGCATTTGCTAAAGGATGGTCTGAATTCTTTTCTACACTTGCAGTTATCTTGAGAAATTGATCTTTATCTATCCCAAATGTGAGTATATCTGTGACATCTGGCTTACCTTTGGTTAAAGTTCCAGTTTTATCAAACAAGACCGCAGTTAACTTCTCTGAAAGCTGTAAAGCATCTCCATTTTTAATTAGAATTCCTAGGTCTGCCCCTTTTCCAATACCGACTGTAATTGCAGTCGGAGTTGCAAGCCCAAGGGCGCAGGGACATGCGATAACAAGAATTGAAATTAAACTTGTTATGGCGAATAAGAATGTACTGTTAAAGACATAGTACCAACTTACAAAAGATATTGCAGCAATTGCCAAAACTGTAGGTATAAAGTAACTTACAGCCTTATCTGCAATTTTTTGTATTTCGGGTTTGGATCCTTGAGCTTCTTCTACTAACTTTATTATTTGAGAAAGCACCGTGTCTTTCCCGACCTTTGTGGCCCTAAAGTTTAGAACACTATTCTTATTTATAGTCGCGCCAATTACTTTACTTCCTTTTTCCTTGAAAACAGGGATGGGCTCTCCAGATATCATTGATTCGTCAACATAGCTTTGTCCGGAAATAATCTCTCCATCAACAGGGATTTTTTCTCCAGGTTTTACTATAACTATGTCTCCGACAATAACATCCTCTATTGAAATTTCTACTTCTTTTCCATCACGAATAATTGTAGCACTCTTTGCCTGTAGTCCCATCAATCTTTTTATAGATTCAGAAGTCTTTCCCTTTGCCCTTTCTTCGAGAAATCTGCCTAAGGTTAAAAATGTAGCAAGCATCACGGCAGCTTCGTAGAACATGAACTCACTGCCCAATAAAATATTGAAAGTACCAAGAATACTTGAAAAAAAGGCAACTCCAATACCCATAGAGTACATAACGTCCATGTTCAGATTCCTATTTTTAAGTGACCTGTAAGCTGCATTAAATATGGGGTAACTTAAGTATATGAAAGCTGGCAGAGCTATTAAAAACATTAGAAATGGCATCGATATACCATACGGTAGCATCATCATTGGAGCGTACATTAATCCCATCAATATAGCAGAGTCTACTGCACCAACGATTAGCCTGTATTTCTTATTTCTCTGGTTTTCTTCTAGTTTAAGCTCCTCTAAGGCTTCGCCTTCAACTCCAAGATATTGATAGCCTGATTCTTCTATTGCTTTTTTCATATCGGATATTGAAACAACTTTGGGATTAAAAGTCACATACACTTTTTCAGAAGATACATTCACGTTGACTTCAACAACACCGTCTAATCTCCCCAAAGCACTTTCAATTGAGTTGGCACACATTA
Source organism: Candidatus Methanofastidiosum methylothiophilum (assembly GCA_001587715.1). Lineage (GTDB taxonomy): Archaea > Methanobacteriota_B > Thermococci > Methanofastidiosales > Methanofastidiosaceae > Methanofastidiosum. The sequence goes on from LNGC01000177.1 coordinate 2,369, forward strand.
CACATGTCATTCCGCCAACTTTTAGAATAGCTCTTTCATTTATCACATCGTAGCCCGCATCCTTTACAGCACTGTCAAGGTCGTTAATCTTCAGAATTTTTGGGTCATATTCTACAGATGCGATTTCCCTTGCAAGATTAACTTCTGCTTTGGATACACCATCTAAATTTAAAAGAGATTTTTCTATAGTTGTAGCGCATGTTGCGCATGTCATACCAGTTACTTTGATCTCTGCTTTTTTAGTCTCTTTCCCGACCATTTTATCCACTCGTAATACTTCTCATTGTTAAAAGTATTTATATTTATTTCAATGATTAGATACCCATTAATCTGATAAATCTATTGAAAATATATTACTTTTTCTAAAAATATACTACTCAATTGAATAAAAGCCAATATGGAGAAAGATAATTAAAACAGCGAAAGGCATATATAGAATAAAAAAGAAAAATCATCGAGGGAGAACTTAGAGTCTCCAATGGAATTTTCGACTCATAAGATTCTTCCTCAAATTATTTTAACAGTTTGTGC
>LNGC01000178.1 GCA_001587715.1 Candidatus Methanofastidiosum methylothiophilum
GCATTGTCTGAAAAATATGTTTATTGTTTTCATCTAAAAGAATCCGGAACTCTTAGTCTTTTGTGGCTTTATCCAATAAAACAAGGTACTGATCTCATTGTGGCCAACGTTATTGGGGATGGAAATCTTGAGATAATTGCAGCAGGAGAAAAGGTATATGTTTTAGATAAAACTGGGGCAAGAGTATGGGAAAGCAATCTTGGGAAGGCAATATCTAACGTGCATTCCTCTGATCTTAATGAAGATGGATATGGAGAAATTGTTGCAGGGTCTTCATATACCTTTAGATTTAACAAAGCATATGGCGAAATATTTTTGCTAGATGGATTTGGTCATCTTTTATGGGAATCTACTGATAATTATATGACAGAATATGTTGTGATTAAAGATATGGACCACAATGGAACTCTAGATTTAGTCATTGCAGATTATGCTAATGTTATTTCAGGCTATGAGAACATGATGGGGGCAAATAAGGCTGATATGTATTTCAGCCAAGCCATGACTTCTTTCAATTCTGAAAATTACAGGGACGCCCTAGTGTACTTTAAAATAGCTAGAGAAGAATATAAAAAAGATAAAAATACAAACAAAGTATTAGAAGCTGATGATTACATCCAAAAATGTGAACTTTTTCTGAACACCGGTTCTTCTTATGAAATGGGATTATACTTCTTTGGTATGGGGGACTATCAAAAGTCTATTTTGTACTTTGAGGACTCTAAAAAAGCTTCATTAAATAAACAGGACTTTGACGCAGCATTAAAAGCAGATGAGATGATTGAAAAGGCAACTAGGTATGTAGAAGCTCAGACCTATCTTGATGAAGCGAATAAATACATGTCCGAAGAAAATTTTGACAAGGCTTACTCTATTTATAATAATGCTCTTAACGTTTATCAGAGATTAGGGGATAATCAAAAAATTAATTTAGTCCAGAGTAATATCTTAAAAATTGATAATTATAAGAAGGCGATGGATTATTTTAACATGGGTAAGAGCTACTTTTCCTCAAATGACTACCAGAATGCAAAATCATACTTCCAAAAAGCAAGCGCGGAGTTCAATAATCTGGGTGATGTGAACAAAGTAGCTTCATGTGAGGATTATATATCTAAATGCAATCAACTTATCGACTCCTCAAAAGGTCTAAGTTCTGTTAATAATATCCTTCTTTATGGGGGCATCCTTATAGGATTCTTGCTATTAATAGTATTACTCCTATTTTTCCTACTCCTTAAGTGACCAAAACGTTTTTTAATCAGTATCTTGCTTTCTCATTATGCCCAAACTTTCATTAAGAGAAGTTTTTTCTGTTTCAAGCGAGAGTATTCATATCCAGATATTCCTACCGTTTATACTTCCAACAATCTTCTATATCTTAACTACTTCCTATCTTTTTCAATACCTTGGTGAAGGTCTTCTATTATTCCAAAAAGGTGGGGATGCATTGGCATTTGTTTACAAATGGGCCATATTTATCTTAATTGTATTATTGATTTATTTAATTCTCATGGTATTTGCATTTAATCTTTCTTCAATTTTTTTGAGAGACTTTGCAACTATTGGTAAAAAGAACTATATGCCATCTATAAAAGAGGCATATTCGAAAATATTTAAAATCTTAATCGTGAATATTATGGCCTTTATTATATTCTTAACAGGTGTTCTATTTTATGCCATTCATCCTATTTTGATACTAATGGGATTCTTTTTAGCACCTTTTCTCTGCTTTGTGTCCCCTTCAATACTAATTGATAATTTACCTCCCTTCAAATCAATAAAGAATAGCTTATTATTATCTTTGCATTTCACAATGCCTTCTTTTGTTTTGTTCATTTTTTCATTTTTATTATTAGTTGCTATCCCAATATCTATCTCATATATTTTGTATTCCTTTTTTTCGGCCGATTTACTAGGAAAATTTATTATATATGGAATCCCAATAATAGAAATGATATTTGCAACATATATTTCCATATTGACAACAGTTGCATATCTCAACTACAGAGGGTATTAAATGCTCTACAAAGAGCTTGTCGATGTATATGAAAAATTAACTTCAACTAACTCTAAACTTGAAAAGAGAGATATTTTATCTGATTTCTTTTTAGTAGTTCCTGATGAGATATTACCTTTTGTTACAGGACTATTGGCGGGATACGTTTTTCCCAAATGGACCGAAAAAGAACTTGGAATAGGTCCAAAACTTCTGTTGAAAGTGATATCCAAAATTACAGGGATAGTTGAAGAAAAAGTTGAAGAGTTTGTATATTCTGCTGGGGATTTTGGAGAAGGAATTGAAAAAGCTATTGAGCAAAAAAAGCAACAAACATTCTTTGATATTAAAATTGAGATAACCTACTTAATGGATCTTTTTGAAAAAGTATCTGCCTATGGAGGAAAGGGGTCTCAAGACAAAAAGATAAAATATCTTTCTGAGTTATTTTCAGCAGCATCGCCACTCGAGGCAAGATATTTATCTAAGACAATTCTTGAACAGATGAGGACGGGGGCTGCCGAAGGAATAATTCTAGACGCAATATCTAAATTTTCTGGAATCCCTAAAAAAGATGTTGAGAAAGCTTATTTGTTGACAAATGATCTAGGATTAATAGCACTCTATTCTAAAAAAGGGATAGATGAGCTTTCAAAACTAAACGTGACCGTTGGCAGGCCATTAAAACCAATGCTTGCCCAAATAGGGGGCTCTATAGAGTTAGCTCTAAAAGATATAGAAGAGCCAGAAATGGAAGTTAAATATGACGGAGCAAGGATACAAGTTCATAAATCTGGCGATAAAATAAAAATATTTTCCAGACGTCTAGAAAATATTACTGAAGCACTGCCAGAAGTACTGTCTGAACTAAAAATGACTTTACTGCCCGAG
>LNGC01000179.1 GCA_001587715.1 Candidatus Methanofastidiosum methylothiophilum
GAGCGTTTCCAAGGTTATATTGATAGTTGGAAGTATCATCATCCGGATTGGAAGGTGATAGTTTGGGATGAGCATAATATAGGTGAACTGATTAATCAGGAAATGTATGATAACGCCAGAACAGAGTCAGAACAGTCAGATATAGTTCGGATTGAGAAATTAAGAGAATTTGGTGGTGTTTATGTTGATTGTGATGTGGAGTGCTATAGGAATATCGAACCTGTGATTGGTAATTGTAGTATGTTTGTTTGTCAAGATAGGGAGATCTGGAACGACCAATATAAAATACCCTACCTCAACGGCGCTTTAATGGGTTGCACACCAGACCATCCCCTAATAAACAAATTGATTGGGTGTTTGCCTTCTTTTGCAGAGGAGCATGCAGATGATCATGTTTATATCCGTACGGGTCCTGGTTTTATCACGTTGACTTTGGCGGGTGAGGATTTCTTTGTTCCCCCGGTGGAGGCGTTTAATGGTGATTTTTGTCGTCATCATTTCGCTAATAGTTGGTTAGAAGTTGAGCCTTATCCATAATTAATCAAAAAATTCTAAATTTCCATTAGAGGTTATATCACAAGTATAAATAGGATCAACACTTTTAAATCCATGATTCTCGATTAATTCTTCCATAATTACATATATGTTCCTTCTTTGATAGCCATATCCTTTTGTGAAATCGTTTATTATCTTTTTAAATTCATCTAAAGTGAATTTCTTTGTGTGCATTAATATTTCTTCCACATATTCATCATATTCCCCTTCTGAAATCATATAAAAATACATGTTAATCACCTAACAATTTCATAAATTTGATCTGCTAATTTAATAGCATCCTCTCTTGACAATTCAATCGGATCTCCTTTAGATAAAGGATATTGTATTATAATATTCCCATTAATGAGAAATTGGACATTAGTTAAATATACACTTTTTATATCTGATTTCTTCTGGTTGATCTTATTTATTTCTTCATTTAACATTGAAACCTTCTTGTCAAGAATTTCATCGGCTCTTTTTAATATTTCATTATCGTTCATCATAAATCACCAGTAATTATAATGAATCCGATTATCTTCAACTTTGTATAATCCTTTCCAGTCGTACCAAGCCCATTCCTCATATAAAATTGTTAATAACTCAACAGCGTGTCTTGGATAAGGTTTTAAGGGTCCTGTTGATATTTTTTTAAATATGTAATTTGTGGGATGTCCGTTTTTATATTGTGTCTTTTTGGGTATGATTTTAACGTTTTGGGCTATTATAAGTTCATCATTCATATTTTATTCCCTCCATTTGTCTATTAATTTGTTTATAAATGAATCGTAGTCGTCGCTTTTCTTCATTACATCTTTTAAACGGAGTAATGTTTTTGGTTTTACTGAGATTGTTGTATATCTTGACATAATTATCATAATTATATTTATTATCATAATTAATAAGCTTTCCGGTGAAAAAACGATGAATCCTGTTTTATCCTTTTTTCTGAACACGTTTGTAAGATTTCTTCTTATTTTAGGTTTTATTTCTTTAATCAGAGTAGTATTATACTTATTTTTTGGATGGTGAAACCAGTTATGACTTTAAAACTTATTCGTCCTGCGAAGTGTTGTGGAAACTGTGAACACATAGACAGGAGCATTGCATATTTAAAACCTCGTTACAGGGTTCACATGGTGCCGGTTGAGGATGTGGAGTTTTGTAACCCTGCAATTTTTAATTATTCTGAACGGGTTAAAATGGAATATAAGATTTAGTTACTTGAGGTTATTTTAATGTTTGATGTGTCCAAACTCCGATTAGGCGACCCATTTGACTTACCAACAAATCCAGATGAACTTGATTTGATGGTAGGATGGTTCTGGGAGCGCATAATCCTAATCGTGTCTAAGGAGAATCATTGTCTAAAATTTGACGGTACAGAACAAGTATTATCTATTTTAAAGGAAGCTGCAGAAGTAGAAAGTATAGGGGTTACTTTTTTTGAATATAATGGTTGGTGGAATATAGAAAATGCAGAGAGTAAAGAGGATGTTCTTAACCTACCACGCATAGCGTATCGTTTCAGCCGCATATACCGACACCACGCCCAGGAATACGCAACAGGTCAGAATCAGACTATTTGTGAACTTATGGAGGGATATAAAGGATGATAGAAAAAACCACCAAGAAAATTGAAATACCCACGGTTAAAATGGAAATAGAAATCACAGAACAATGGTTTAAGGAAATAGAAGCAGGAATAGAAGACCATGAAAAGAAGTATGGGAAAAGATTAGAATACGGTGAGTATTTAGAGCAAAGCGTGAACGGCATGGCTTATATTATCGGTAACCAGTTTGAAACGATTAAAATCCTCAAAGCCAAAGAATTATTGCCACCAGAACAAAACGAGGCAATGTACGGTTGATAATATGAATGTACTTGAAAGATTCGATAAATTAGAACACGACCTAAAACAACACCCCTACCTACAAATAAACAGGGTAGAAGGAAGGCACTGCATAGATATTAAACCACAAAAGGACGAAACCGGCGAATACAGTTTTAGTGCTATTTTAACATTGGAATGCCTACAGAATCGTTTGGATAGTTATGGTTTGCCGGGTTTGGTGGTGGGGGATCCAACACGTTTTAAGCGGAATCTCTATGAATTAAGGGTTTGTATTGAGCAACCACAATACCAGAAGGTTTTAAGTGATAAGATAAAGGAACATGTCTAAAAGAGAGATTTTATCATGATTATATGTCCACAATGTAAAGGAACTGGTTTTTTTGAACCAACAAAAACAGATGAACAATTTAAAACTTGTGAAGACTGTGATGGAACAGGTATAATCAAAAAAGGGGATGAAGATGACGCATATTGTAGA
>LNGC01000180.1 GCA_001587715.1 Candidatus Methanofastidiosum methylothiophilum
CCTCGGTATCAATAGCATTCATATGAAAAGTCTCCTTCCTTCCTCAACTGTCAGAGCGATATCCTTTACATAACCACCTTCTTTTAGAAGATATGTAAGATAACTGATATCGGGAACCATTATTCCCAGTTCTCTTAGAATCGGAACCTTTTCAAAAACGTGTCTTGGAGTTCCTTCTAAAACTATAGACCCGTTATCCATAACAACTACTCTGTCAGAAAGCTCTGCTATAGGTTCAGTTCTATGCTCAACTAGAACTATTGTCATCCTCTCTTTACTATGGAGTTCTTTTAGTACAGAAAATACTTCTCTTTTTCCTATTGGGTCAAGTTGACTTGTAGGTTCATCAAGTACAAGAATATCTGGTTTCATTGTAAGGGAAGCTGCTATTGCTATCCTCTGTTTCTGTCCACCAGAAAGATTTCCCGGAAACTCCTCCCTTTTATCTTCCATATTCACAATGGACAGAGCCCACGATATTCTCGATTTCTTCTCTTGGAACGGCCAAATTTTCTGGACCAAATGCCAACTCTTCCTCAACTGTCATTGCAAAAAGTTGGGATTCAGGATTTTGCAGTATCATGCCGACTCTTCTTGAAAATTCACTTACTTCTTGATCTTTTGTGTTAATGCCATCTACAAAGACGTCTCCAGAAAAATCACCACTTATGGTCTTCGGTATAATACCATTCAATGTAAGGCAAAGTGTCGACTTTCCACAGCCAGAGGGGCCGATGATCGAGACAAATTCGCCTTTGTTTATAATAAGGTCTATTCCTTTAAGGACTTCTTCGGTCTGGGAATGGTATTTGAAATGGAGATTTTTTATCTCAATCATTATAATAGTTTTTCCAACAATCTTTATAAACTTTACATCAATTGAATTTGGAGAGGGGATTGTCAGTTGAAAGACTTATTGTGCATTGGAAATATTAATATCGATACTATAATGGGCGTTGAATCGTTTCCAGTTGTAAACGGTGAGTCAAAGATAGAAGGGCTTGAAATCAGATACGGGGGGTCTGCTTTCAACGTTTCAGTTAACAGCTCCATACTTGGCTTAAATTCTGGTGTTATGGCATCAGTCGGAAACGATAGTGATGGAATAATTGGCAATCTAAAAAATTATAATGTTGACTATTCTAATTTGATTCTTCAAAATTCTCCTTCGGGGAGAATGTTCATAATAAATAAAGAAAACGACAGGATGTTCCTCTTCTACAAAGGCGCTAATGATAAATTTGAAAAAAACATGATTAACTATCAAGTTTTCAAGGAATATAGATTTGTTCATGTTTCACCTACTAAACCTGAAATCGCTGAGCATGCTATAAAAATTGCAAAAGAGAATAATAATGTTGTAAGTTTTGATCCAGGTGAGCAATTATGTTACTCCCACTCTGAAGAGGTATTAAAAATTATTAAAAATGTTGACTTTCTTTTTGTCAACAGGCATGAGCTTTCAGCTCTTTTAGGGTCCAGTGACATAGAGGAAGGGGGGCAATACCTAAAGAAAAGAAGGGCCAAAAATGTTATAGTAAAAGCGGATAAAAATGGTGTTTATTATTTTGGTAAGAATTTTATTTATGAAAAGGCATTTCCAGTGAAGGTAATTGATCCCACAGGTGCAGGAGATAGCTTTTCCTCAGCTTTTATTGCTAATTACATCAGAACTTCCGATATCAGAAGTTCATTAAGATATGCTAATGCAGCTGCGAGTTTTTGTGTTCAGAATTACGGGGCCATATTGAAAGTTAAAAAAGAGGACGTTGAAAAATTATATAGGAGTAGATTGGATGGATAAAAGGGTTATAGATATTGCAGAGGATATAAAGGAAATGAGGATAAGAGGGGCTGCTAAAATAGGGAGAACTGTGGCAGAGGCTATAAAAATAGAGGCGGAAAACTATAGAGGAAATGATCCTAAAGAATTTGTCAAAGATATTAAGAAAACTGCCAGATATCTTATTTCAACAAGGCCAACTGCAGTATCTCTTGAGAATGCCCTTAGATACGTTTTAGTTGAACTTGGGAAGGCATACAAAAATGGGGAGAATGTCAAAACTCTAAAGAGTATAGTATCAAAAGCTTCAGATGATTTTTGTGAAAATTCAAATCTTGCACTCGATAGGATAGCCGAGATTGGATCAAAACGTATAATGGACGGAGATGTCATATTTACTCATTGTAATAGCTCTATGGCTCTTGGAATTATAAAGAAAGCGCATAGAGATGGGAAGAAGATTAAAGTATATGCCGATGAAACAAGACCAAGACTACAAGGATTACTTACTGCTAAGGAGCTTTTGGACGAAGGCATTGACGTCACGTTAATCGTGGATTCAGCAGCCAGAATATTCATAAGGGAAGCAAACCATGTGATTATAGGTGCTGATGCTGTAGCGGCAAATGGTGCTGTTGTTAATAAAGTAGGAACTGCTACACTCGCCTCAATTGCTCACGAAGCGAGAGTAAAAGTAATCGTTGCTGCAGAAACTTACAAATTTAATCCTCAAACTTACTGCGGAGAATTAATTGAAATTGAAGAGAGAGACATATTTGAAGTCATTTCAAAAGAAGATTATGAAAAACTAAAAGGGCTTAAGGTAAATAATCCGGCCTTTGATGTTACGCCTCCAGAGTTTATAGATCTGATAATTACTGAAAAAGGATTAATAGCACCACAAGCAGCAATTTGGGTGTTGAAGGAAACATATGGATTAGGTCTATTTGATAAGGAGCCCTGGGAGGATTAAATTTATAAATTGTTACAGTTCTTTTTAGATTACGCCTTGGTGGCTCAGCCTGGCTAGAGCGGCTGACTTGTAATCAGCAAGTCGGGGGTTCAAATCCCCCCCAGGGCTTC
>LNGC01000181.1 GCA_001587715.1 Candidatus Methanofastidiosum methylothiophilum
ATGAAATCAGATAGGTCCCATGTGCCAAGACAATTACAAACATCATACACAAAGTTTGATAGAATCTTTTTACCGTTTTTTGTGTGAACTACTTCAGGATGCCACTGAAGACCATATATATTTTTAGAAGTATTTCTAAAGGCGGCTACTGGAGATGTATCTGTTTTAGAGGTCACGATAAAATTTTTTGGAATTTCAAAAACCTGATCCCCGTGGCTCATCCAAACTGTTTCTTTCTTGTCTAAATCTTTGAATATACCTTCAGAGTCTAATATATCTACTGTGGCAATTCCATACTCCTTTCGGCTCTCACCTTTAACTCCACCCCCCATCTTTAATGCGATGAGTTGATGACCATAACATATTCCTAAAACAGGAATTTCTTTTTGGATAATATAGTTAAATACTTCATCACTCAGAAGAGGTGCACCTTTTTCATAAACGCTTCTTGGCCCTCCCGACAATATTATTCCTTTTGGGGATATTTTTTCAATCTCACTAACTGTTATGTCCGGAAAAACAATTTCAGAGTAGACTTTAAGTTCTCTAACTCTTCTCGCAATAAGATGCGCATACTGGCTTCCAAAATCAACTACAAGGATTACCTCTTCGGCTATACTCATAATGAGAAATGAAAACAATAAGATATAAAATTAACTAATAAAAAGAATAAATATGCAAATGTCAATTATTTTCTTTGTTTTTCTTTAATATTTCCATTACCTTTCCGATTACACTAGTCCTTTCAAAGTCCTGCCTATAGGAAAATGCCCCGTTCAAATTCACAATCCCTGCACCCTGTTCATATGCTGAGGCCCCAGATATTGGTGTCGCTGTTCTCATTAGGGCAATTTTTACTTGGTATGGTGTCCAGTTTGGGTGTCTTTGAATTAATATTGCAACGGACCCTGCAACAAAAGGTGACGCAAATGATGTTCCACTTGCAAGTCCATAGTCATAGTCATTACCTATAAAAGAAGACAATATTTGAGTTCCTGGTGCTGAGATATCTGGTTTAAGCCCTGAATAACCTCCACCCCTACTTGAATCATTTGCAATTGAAATTGGAGCTCTTGTTATTGCTATTGGCGTATCCAAAACGACAGTTCGATCAATCGCATTAGCTACTGTGATAACATTTTTAGCTCTGGCAGGTGCGCCAATTGTATCTAGACTTGGACCACCGTTTCCCGCAGCGTTTACCCATACAATCCCTTTGTCTACAACTGAATTTGCAGCCATGCTAGCTGGATCTGTCCCATCTAAAGGCCAGCCGCTCAATATCATGGAGTCCACATCCCATCCGGCACTCATGTTCACAACTCGGATATTGTATATATTTTTGTTAGAAATTAACCAGTTGCACGCTTCAAAGTAATCAGATAATTTACCTTGATTATTTTCAATAATTTTAAGAATTACAAGTTTTGATCCTGGTGAGACGCCCATAGTATTTGTAGGTGTTGTATTCACAAAGTTATAGTATCCGGCCCAATCAGCTGTGGTATAAGCCTGACCAGAAATAATTCCCGAAACAAATGTTCCATGCCCATCAAGGTCATCGGCTACGACATCCTTATTTACAAAATCATACTGGTACAAAATCTTTCCTTCAGGAAATTCAACATGTGTCTCAAGTATCCCTGTGTCCAACACCGCAACTGTGACTCCATTTCCCTTGTATCCAATGTTGTACAAAGGTGATGCTTTAATCGTGTCTGCACCCATGAAACCATTGATAACTATCTGATCTTCAGAAGAGAAAGTTATTGTGTCAAAAAGAGTAAGTCCACCAACATTGCCCCATATGTTTTTTACATATTCACTTGAACTGATGTTTTTTATTTCATTAGCATTCAGTATTGCATGAATCGAATTTAGTTCAATAAATTCATTGATTATTTTTTCCTTAGGAATCAAAGCCCTTGAAGAATCGTCTAATTCGTAAAACTCGATAATCAAGTCAATATTTGATAAACCAGATTCGACTTTCGCCCTGACTGCCTTATCCATTTTATCATAATTAGTAGCTTCTCCCAAAATAGGTACTGCTGACATCAATAATATAAATACAATATATGCCCCTAATGCTTTTTTCATGCTTATTCTCCAAAATAATATATTTATTAGCTATTAATAAGTAAATATATATAAATATTTTGCTTAATTATTAATATTATAGAATTAATTATAAAATATTGATAAATAAATTATAAAAATCAATAACTAGTATTCGGGTGATTATTTTTGAATAGTATTAAATAAATGGCAATATTTTGCCTTTTAATAAAGTTTTAAAAAAGACTAACTAAAGATTTTTAAGAAGATCGCATTCTTTTAAATTGTGGAAATGATTACTGTTTTAGGGCTTTTGGCCGGAACACTTACGACAATATCTTTTATCCCTCAGGTGATGAAAACATGGAAATATAAGGAAACTAAGGACATATCCCTTTTGATGTATATTATCTTTTTCTCGGGGATCCTATTGTGGTTTTCTTATGGAATTCTAATAAACAACATGCCCATCATAGTTGCCAACGGAGTATCTCTAGTTTTAGTATTTATAGTGTTATCACTGAAAATTCGTTACGGTTGAATCCTTAAATTGGATTTGATACGTGTCCAAGCTCTTTTGCAATTTCAAAACATTTCTTTGCTTTTGAACCTTCTCCTAACTTTTCAAGTGCAATCCCTTTTTTATACCACGCCTCTTTAAATTCAGGATTTATTGTCGTAACTTTTTCATAACATTTAACTGCCTCTTCGTAAAAGGCCTCTGACAAAACAGGAGACAATTGACACTTGACACAATA
>LNGC01000182.1 GCA_001587715.1 Candidatus Methanofastidiosum methylothiophilum
AATTGATAAAATTCTATTAGCTCTGGGGAAAGATTTGTTAATGCGGGCAGTAATTCAAGAGCAATCTTCTTTTTTTCATATTTGTTATCTGACCAAGTTCTTGATACTTCGCCATACACTTTAGCAATCTCTGGGAATGGCATATCTACAAGATACTTTTTCCTATTCTCTTTTAGACCAGATACTATTTCTTTAATATTTTCTTGATTAATATTTGGCAATAACAAAGTATAGTCATTAACTCTTTTCTCACTAAATTCCATTTCTTTTTCTAGTGACTTTAGAGATTTAGGTAAGTAATAACCTTTTAATTTTATCATTTAACCAGCCACCGTTTTTGCAAGTACGCCAGAACAGCCTCTGCTCTCAATCCTTGGTAGTCTTTCAATGCTTAGAAGAATTGGGGTAGTTTTATTGCATGAAGGACATCCTTCATAGTCTATCTTTAATTTGTCTCCAGTAGTGATAAATCCTGGGAAAGATTTTGAAGAAGGTTCAAGGAATGCATAATTTCCAGTTACTTTTCCTTCTTGGGGTATTGGTTCCATATGTTCATCGAATAATATAACTTCCATCCAAGGGGGAATATGTTTATTATTACCCTCCATACAATCAATCATTATAGAGTTTGACTCAGTCATGCCATAAAGATCGATATATCTCTTTGGATCTAAACCAAATGCTTCTTCAATCAAATCGTTCATTTTGTCTCTACTGACAATTGCCCTGCCCTTAAATCCTCCTGTTGAAGCCAAAAAGCTATCTTTTCCTATTTTTGCATTAATCCCATGCTCTAAAACATAGTTAGCAGTGCCAATTATCAAAAAAGGTGGGCCCATGAAAACAATTCTTTTTCCTTGGTTTTTCTCTAATTGACCTACTATGCTTGTTATGGCTTTTTTCTCAATTCGAGGGAGCATCTTCTTTATAAAATAATTCATGACTTTCTCTTTTGAGGATCTTGGGCCCCTCATCCTCAATCTTATTATATCGGCTTTTAGTTCTTCAAATGCATGGAATACGTTGCCAGGGGATATTGAATTTGCTACTACTTTTCCATTGAAGCCCACTTGTAAAAATGTTTTTTTGGGTATCCCCAGAATAAAATTCTCTTTGCCTTTGTTTAGTTTTAGAGTTGCATCGATTGCTTCGGTATAAGATCTAATTAACATTGATTGGGTAAAAGAATCACGAGGGAGAAATGTAAGTTTTCCTGAAGTACCGCTGCTAAATCCCAATAGCATGCCGTTTGAATAAAACTCTTGAAGAAAACTTTCGAGTGAGCCCATCCCCTTGGGGGTAAAGTCCAGAGGAACTGAAGATATTCTATCGACCCATTTTTTAAACTCTTGGGGACTCTTTTCTGGTGATTCCATCTGATACGACTTGAATACTCCGTCAGGGATTACTATTTTATGGAAATCTTCGGATTTAATATCCCCTGTAACTCCTTTTAATTTACAATAATCATGATAGAATTTATTGTTTTCAAAATGATATTTGTGTGACATTTTAATTGCTTTATGTCTTAATTTTTCCACATCTTCCTTTTTTTTGAAATAGTTTTCAGAAGAAACGAGCTTTTCGATTAATCCTGTATCAAACATAAAATCACCAAATGATTGAATTCTAATGTAGAATTTGTTTAAATTGAATTATCCGTATATAAAAAATTTTCGGTAAAGCAAATTTTAATCTTCTGAATTATAGAAATATTTATAATTTTAATTAATCTCTACAAATGGAGGAAAAGGATGAAGAAAGATACTCTATTCTCGTGGCTTAAAATTACTAGATTCCAGTTTTACCCAATGACATGGCTTGCATATACTGTCGGGTCTTTGTGTTCATTTAAAGTTCTGAATAATTTTGATTTGACTACGTATATACTTGGATATGTGGCTTTGTTCTTAATAGAATTTGCAACTGTTGTTTCAAACGAGTACTTTGACTATGAAACAGACAAAATAAACAATAACTATAGCCAGTTTACTGGTGGATCCAGAATGATAGTAGAGGGAAAGATTACATTGAATCAAGCTAAAAATTCGATATTGATTGCTTTTGTTCTTGTATTTTTATTGGGAACAATTCTAACATCAAAATATAATATCTATACTTTCTTTATTTTATCGGCTGGAGCTTTACTAGGTTTAGGCTATACAGTTCCCCCATTTAAACTATCATATAGGGGCTTGGGGGAGATTGACGTTGGCGTAACACATAGTTTCTACATTGTATTGGCGGGATTTTTATTACAATCTCCAACATTCAATCTTAGTCTCCCGTTGATTTTAGCGATACCACTCTTCTTTGCTATTTTTGGTGCCATAATCCTTGGTGGCTTTCCGGATTACGAATCAGATAAAGAAACTGGAAAAAGAACACTTACAGTAATACTGGGAAAAAGAAATGCGTCTCTGATATCCTTAATATCAATTTTCATTTCTCTAATCTTTAGTATCCATATTATATATTCCAGCATACTTGGATTTGCAAGTATATTTTTTATTATTGTTATCGTTCATGGGATTATGATTCTATACTTTTTATTAAATCTTTTAATGGCAAACACAATTGAATCGAGGATTGATAAATTACTCCAGATGTCATTATCCTATATACTATGGTTCACATTAATTCCACTTTTGTATTTACTAAATATTTTTTAAAATAAAATATAGAAAATAGTTGGTGATAGAAAGTCTTATATATGATTTTGAACTCGGAATCTTCATGCCGCCATAGCTCAGTAGGTAGAGCGCTCGACTGTTAATCGAATGGTCGCAGGTTCGAGTCC
>LNGC01000183.1 GCA_001587715.1 Candidatus Methanofastidiosum methylothiophilum
GTTTACACCTCACTTTCTCCTAAATTTTTAAATGAGAGTCACCTGCTTCTCCCTATGCTTCCATCTCTCCAATTCATCCCAGTTCGCCAACAGCTTTACAAGCCTGAATATGGTTGTTAACAGCTATAACATAATTATTCCATGCACAACTCATTCTTCTCACTCTCCTTTCAATTCACTGAAACTTTTAGGAAAAGTTTCATCAAAAATCACGCCTTTAATTCGCATTTAAACCGATACCTGCAATCACTGCATCCTTCCATGTCTGAGAAATTACATTCAATCATTCCCGGCCATTTTATATCCTCTAATCGTGTATGTATCCAGTCATAACCTAAAGCAAGAAATAAATCCTCTAAATCATAGAGATCACAATTGATAGTACTGTTAAATCCCAGATACCCGTCTAAATAGTTAGGTTCATCCCAGGGTTTGGGGCCTCTAAGGGGTAAAAGTTCATCAGGGTAAAATGGCAGCGTGGGAAAGTTGTTTATCCAAGTTGTTCGGATTTTGTAGTACCTGATCCACCAAGTTCTTTCACGATAAGTTTTATCAGCCAGGAATGGGATTTGACTGTATAATGTTTGGAATTTTCTCTCTTTGGCCTTTTTGAGGAGGTTTTTGTAGTTAATTTTCAATTATTTAACCCCCATTTGTAATACTTTTTTATAGAAAAGTATAGCGGACAAAAGGACAGAGCGGCCATAGCTGGCCAGGCCGCCTATCCTTCCTTCTTTCACCCAAAGAAGCATTTCATATATAAAGGAAAAATTGGCGGACAAAGGTTTCAAAAATGAATCACATTCGACCTTTACAGAAATAATAAAAAATATAGAATTTAGTAATATTTTGTCCTCGTTGTCCTGCTTGGCCACCTTGTCCAGGTTGTCTTCAATGACCCAATTGGCCATGGCATTATACATCTTCTACCTCCCAACCAGGAACATCAACAACAGGATCATTTAAACTAATAGTTAATCCCTTGAATTCCACATCTTCTTGAATAAACCTCAAAGCCTCTGGCCCTAATTCCCATTTAATTAATTCCCTATCCTTCTCATCTAACTTCAACAAATTACCAAAATCAGGAACTGTTTTTTCTGTTAAATCATAAACATTCGCCTGACCTTTCTTATCTGTGACTTTAAGAAATCCTGCACTGTTCAACTCACTAAAATAACGTCTAACACTACGTTTGCTCAACTTAGACTTAGTCAGTTCGACAAACTCGTTTATAGTGATACCATACTCTGAGATTTTCCTATTTGTTATCCAGTCATCCTTGTTACATTCATAGTCATTTAAGATTTCTGCAGCCTTAGGACTGATATTAACGCTAATACTTCTGTGATATGATTCAAGCAAACTAACAAAGATTTGAATATCTTGTAATGAAGTGAATAGCACCTTTTTACCATTCATTTCGTATGTTTGTCTATTAAACGAGTTAAAAGCAGTAATTGTAAGAAGTATCCCATTGTATTTATCAAAGTCACGCTTAAAATATTCAGACTCCCCTAAAAAGTCAATAATGCTTTGACCATATGGATTGATAATCTCTAATTCTTCTGTTTTTTCTCTTAAGAGTTCAACTATATATTTTACGTTTTCACTCTCTTTTTTATAATAATCCACTGATTGATATGTGCGGCCTAATTTCAATCCCAATATTTTTTTCCGGGCATTAAACACGGCTTTGTTATCCATTCGGGGAGTGATAAAAATAGATCTACTCATTTCCTGATCATCAAACTTAAAACCCGGAACTGTCGTATAAGTCAAAGCAGGACGGCCATAAAGTGTTATATCTTCAACAACCCATCCTTCATCTTTTGTAGGTATATTCAATGGTTTATTGAGAAATCCATCACTTTGGAGTTCTTTGAGAAGATTCTTTGCTTGCATGATAAAATCTTGGCTTTTGTAGCCCCCTAAATCACCATAGTTCACGATACAACCATCATAATAGAAAGGGTCTTCTTTAGCTCTGTTGAACATCGCAGCTTCTGTAACACTTTTTTCATGTCTAATATACTTGGAAGGGATTAAACTCATAGCGACTTCTTCAATATGGGTTTTACCTGACGCACCTTCACCTAACCCAATGACACTAATAGGGTTTCGTAGAATAACTTGGCTGCAATACGCAATGAAAGTAAGCATTATGTTTTTACGTTCTCCAGCCGTAAGCCAGGATACTACACTAGCAATATAAACTAAAGGGTGTTCTTTGGTTTCAAGCAGTTTCTGGGCTTCTTCTAATTTTTCTTGTCTTAACTCCTCTTCCTTTAATTTTTCTTCTTCTTCAACTGTTTTAGCTTGAATAATAATTGCATCATAAGTATTCTGTAAAATTTGTTTGATTTGGTCAAAATCCTTCGTAACTGTTTCTTTAGACAATCTATTATTAGGGTTTAAGTGTTTTTTTATTTCCCGCCCTACTACACTCATTTCAGTCAATACTAAAGGTTCATCATTCGTATATTTGGCTGCCTCGTTTCCTTTAGCATCCTTAAAAATATAAGTAACATTCCTACCAGCTGGTAGAATTTTCAGAGTGTATTCGTCTGGAAAAGGGACTTCATCTTCCCCATTTCCGTCTGATAAATCCTTGATTTCTTCTTCAGAGATAAAGAGCTCACCCCCTTTGTTTTCTTTAAAAGAATAATTAAAAAGGGTGAACCCCTTATTTCACATCATGCCCTAAAGCCTTCCGTACCTGTTTGAACTCTTCTAGGGTTAATTTCTTATCCGCTAGAAGGTCTTCACACCA
>LNGC01000184.1 GCA_001587715.1 Candidatus Methanofastidiosum methylothiophilum
TGGGGCTGTGATCTATCATATGATTACGTTAAAATTAATGCCGAATACCACACTTAAGGTGAGATTATGAATTTAGAAGAAGCAAAAAATCTTGAAAGTAGTTATGTATTCAATACATATGGGAGATTTCCTTTAGTAGTAGAAAAGGGAGAAGGATGTTATTTATATTCTACTGATGGTCAAAAATATCTTGACTTTTTAGCAGGTATTGCTGTTAATTGTCTTGGACATGCCCATCCAAAAATTGTTAAATGTATATCAGAACAGGCTGAAAAAGTTATTCATGTTAGTAACTTTTATCATATTCCTTCTCAATACCTTTTAGGGAAAAAACTTTGTGAAACGTCAGGCCTTGACAGGGCATTCTTTTGCAATAGTGGAGCCGAAGCCAATGAAGGCGCAATAAAACTTGCAAGACGTTTTCAATCACAAAAAGGAAAAGATGAGATAATATATTTTTCACATTCATTTCATGGAAGAACTATTGCAACTCTAATGACTACCGATAAGGATAAATACAGGGCAGGGTTTGGACCATTTCCACCGGGATTTGTTAAGGCTGAATTTAATGATGTAAATGATATTGTTGAGAAAGTTAATAATAAAACAGCTGCATTCTTAGTTGAGCCTGTACAGGGAGAAGGTGGTATTAATATTGCTTCGAAGGAGTTTATGAAAACACTTTCTGACCTTAGGGATGATAAGGGAATACTGATCATTTTCGATGAGGTCCAGTGTGGTATAGGAAGAACTGGAAAATGGTTTGCATTTCAACACTATGATATTAAACCAGACATAATGACTTTGGCTAAAGCTCTTGGGGGCGGAGTACCAATAGGTGCAATCGTGGCCAAAAAAGAAGTTTCTGATGTTTTAAAGCCGGGTGATCATGGAACTACTTTTGGGGGAAATCCTCTAGCTACATCTGTCGGATTAACAGTAATGCAAACAATAGAATCAGAACAACTAATTGAAAATTCTAAAAAAATGGGAGAGTACCTTCTTAAAAAAATAGAGTTTATGAGGGATATGCCAAATATAAAAAATCTTAGAGGTATAGGTCTTATGGTTGGAATAGAATTTGATGATTTATGTAGTGATTTTGTAAAAAGATGTTTTGACAATAATCTACTAATAAATTGCACAAGAGACAAAGTAATTAGACTTGTTCCACCATTAATAGTTTCAAAAAATGAGATTGACGAAGCTGTAGAAATAATGAAAAAATCAATTTGATTATTTCTGTAGTTCAAGTATAGTTGCAGCGATATCTCCTTTATTTTTAACTAAAAGATTTTTTGCTTTTTCTTTATCTACGCCTGTTTGGGCAACTACTAATTCAATATCATCATCATTTATTGTGATTTCTACTTCTTTTAGTTCTTCTCTGTAGTTACCTGCAAGTTGGTAAGTTTTTTGTCCCATCATGGTTGTCTCTGTTACTTGGGGATTTTCAAAAATTAATTTTTTATCTTTTGTAAAAATAATAACTTTCTCCGCAGGGATATCCTTTGTTGATACCCCCATCTGTTTCATCATCTTTTGCATTTTTCTTTGATCCATCTTTGGATACATTATACCACCTAAAAATTAAAATAAAAGAAAAAATATAAAGTTAACTATTATTTTTTCTTTCTTTTAGATATTAAATAGTAAGCAATGGCTGACCCACCAAGTAATGCAGGTAGTTCGAATCCTGGAACACCTTTAACAGGAGATTGTGTCTCTTTTACAGTCACATACATCACATCCTGGCCAGTATCGCCTTTGTCATCTGTGACTGTCAGTGTTACTTTGTAGACACCTGCAGTTGTGTATTGGTGAAGAGGTTCTCCGTCAATTGAAGTTTTCCCATCGCCAAAGTCCCATTTATAAGACACTATGTTTCCATCTTCATCGGTAGATTTTGTTCCGTCAAAATGAACTGCGTCACCTACTTTTGTTTCAAAGTCAGCGCCAGCATTTGCAGTTGGAAATTTATTTGTAGTTTGAGTAGTAGTTGTAGTTTCTGTAGGGATTGGTGTAGTAGTTTGTGTATTCTTATCTGGTTGTTCTCCTGCTTTTGCATAATTAACGGTGTTATAAAAGCAGACATTGTTACTGATTCTCATTTCTGTGCTACTTCCCATAAATTTTCCTGCGCCGCCTAGAAGCCATTTGCCATCGTCTGCCACATGAATAGCCCAGAAATATATTTCTTTATTCGATCTGCTCCAAAGTTTTTTACCGTTCCAGTCGAAAAGATAATATCCGTCTTTATCGGCTCCTGCTGCAACATATTGTCCCTGTGAAGCTATATCAATTTGATTCACAGCCCCTCCTGTTGTATATGACCAAAGTTTTGTACCTTCTCTGTTGAAATAAAGGATTGTTCCATCTGTGCCGCCAGCAACGATATAGGTACCTAATCCAGTCATGGCTATAGTATTGACTGAAGATTTGTTTTTATAACTCCACTTGAGATTGCCCGCACCATCTATTAAATAAATGTTACCTGCACTTGTTCCAACACTTACATACGGACCGGTTCTGCTTAAGGCTACTGTTCCAGGCACGCCGCTAACAGGATATGTCCAAATTAAGTCACCGTTTGTTTTGAATAAATAGACAGTTTTTTGTGAACCTACCGCAATATAATTCTCAACTATTTTAATAATGTTTACTTTGCTATCAGTTTGATAATCCCACATTAATTTGCCTTGTTTATTTAACACGAATACT
>LNGC01000185.1 GCA_001587715.1 Candidatus Methanofastidiosum methylothiophilum
GGCCTCTTCAGCGCAGCATTCTTTCATTTTTAAGAAGCATATCGCGAGCGAAGCGAGTCGTCCTAACATACGCTTAACCGGTAAAGGCGAATTGGCGCGCAATTTGCGATCATCCTTTCTAGCAAATTGCGTGACAAACGCCTTTATCCGGTTGAAGCGAGTGTTAGATTTCTCCTACTATAATTTCCCGATTAGCTATTAATATCTAAAATATTTTCTAATAATCAATTTTGTTTAATATGATATCTAATACTATGTCCTTATTGTTTGGGAAAAATGGAGTAATCATAGTAATTTCTTTTTTGAGATATCCGTTTGCTTCAATTGTAATTGTATGTTCCTCACAGTATGTTAAATAGGAATAATAACCACTGCTATTTGTTATACAGTAATTTCCATACCCATATATTCCATCTGTTACCTTTGCATCCTTAACTGGTAATCCAGTAATGCTATCTTTGACGTTACCAGATACAGTAATTGGTGAATTGGTACAACCAACATTAACTAATAGTAAAATGATGCCTAAAACGAAAATATATCTTTTCATTAATGATCCTCCAATTAATAAATTGCAATATTCATGCCACCAAAATGAAAATCATATTAAAATCTATTTCTTTATTGCATATAAATCTATTTTATAATTTATCCTTTTTTTTAGTTAACTTGCACAAAATCATACATGGTCTAATAGATCTTCAATATGAACATCATAGTTACATTAACCAGGCGCCGATATTTTCTATGAAATTAACTATTAATTCTCAAAGTCATTTTATAAATTACTCTCTGCGCGAAGCGTCAATCTAACATACGCTTGACCTGCAATCTGAGCTTGGCGCGCTTTGTGCGACAATATCCAAGCACAAAGCGTGACAAGCCAGATTGACAGGTCGAAGCGATTGTTAGATTTCTGCTAACTCTTTCGTTCATACATTATTATTGCTATTTTTTTTAAAAACGCATCAACTATTTTAACCATATTATCTACATAATCATGCTTGATAATTATGTATCTATTATCCATTTCAATATTCTCACCTGCTCTTTCTAGTGCTATTTTTTCTTCTTTTGACACCGTCTGTAGTTGTATTCTTCCATTTCTATGAGAAATCCAATGTCTAAATATAAATATATCATTTAGTGCATTTACGGTATCTGTTGAAATACCTTCTACAATACTTATTCTTTTGAAATAATCTCCATATCCTTCACCTTTTGGTTTTTTCTCTAGTCCATCAGAATAAAGAAGTCTCATTGCTTTTTCAAAACCAGAACAGGCTAATAGGATATATGCATTCGAACTATTCCGAATAACACTATCTTCTGTATAGAATCTTATTTGATTATTTATGCTTGTATTAACTTCTGGATCATCATCATACACCTCGTTTTTTACAATATTGTTTATGATACTATCATGGTTTTGCTTTATTGCATTTTGAATGCTTATAATTGCTGATACAGCAGAACAAACTTCGTAATAGTTATCATTAAAATGGGGTATCTTTATTTTTGACATTTTGTCCTCTCTGCGCGAAGCGTCAATCTAACATACGCTTGACCTGCAATCTGAGCTTGGCGTGGTTCGTGCGCCAATTATTTAGCAAGAACCATGACAAGCCAGATTGTCAGGTCGAAGCGATTGTTAGCCGAATCTTCTTATATTTGATATACTAGCTTTTTATTATTTTCTGATATGAGATTTCTATTTTTTAGTGTTGTTACTATTTCATTAACGGCTTCATCGTTAATTTTATTTCCTAACACTGTTTTTATATGACCATGCAGTTTTATCATGCTTTTTGGACGCTTCGTTTTATCGATGCTTTTTAGATTATCAATTATTTTATCATAATTCCTCGCAACAATTTTCGCCTTGTTTATAACTTTTTGTTGAGCTTTTACTTTTTCTGTAATGCAAATTTGCTTTAGGCTATTAATCCTTTCAATATGAATTCCATTTTCTACTAAATGCTTAATTAATGGATCAAAACCTTTATCATTTGTATATATATAGTACTTTTCAGATTCCGATTTAGTTATCGCTACGCCTAAATAGTATGCGATAAAGAAATCTAATGCATTCTTTCCTTTACCATGAACTTGTATCCATTCAATATTTTTACCATGTTCTTGAAGCTTTTTAACTAAATCAATTGGTATTTTTGTTTGATCAACTCCAACAATTATTTTTGCACAAACACTAGCATGAAAGCCACTTGTATCAATAGCGTGAACATTTTCATAATCAATAAATACTGTCTCTGAAGCACTCATAAGTACTCCTTTTATTATAATAATAGCGCCCGCAGGGTCCGGCTAACATACGCTTAACCTGCAAACCACGACGAACGTATCGAATGTATGAAAACTATCTTATGTATTTGTACTAATTATTTGTTGGCATGAGCATACATATGACGTGATTTGTCAGGTTAAAGCGAGTGTTAGGAACAAACGCCTGTTTTACTTTGGTTGTTTTGCGCCGTTCACTCAATCGCCATCTCGCTCCGCGCGCCTTTTATCTTTAGGCGCGCTCCTTGGCGATTCTTCACGGCGCAATCGTTTCACGTTGCAGTAAAAATTACTTATTCCTTTCGTTTTCCTTTTTTCTTTGCTGCGCTCTTCCGGCCGCTCTCTCATCGCCTTCTCTCCGCGCGCCTGAAGCGCGCTCTTCCAGGCGATTCTTCCGCGGCCTCTTCAGCGCAGCTCGTG
>LNGC01000186.1 GCA_001587715.1 Candidatus Methanofastidiosum methylothiophilum
TTTTCTTACAATGATGTCCAATTCAGAACTTTTCACCTATTTTTAGCCTTGGGATTTGTTCTTGTAGGAAAGCGCCGAGGAAGGGATTTGAACCCTTGTGGTGGCGAGCACCAGCGGTTTTCGAGACCGCCGCCTTACCTAGCTAGACTACCTCGGCATTAAAATGGTATCCTAAAGTTTTTCCCAGCGTAAACTGCACTTTCTCCTAGATATTCCTCTATTCTAAGTAATCTATTGTATTTAGCACAACGCTCACTTCTTGAGGGGGCCCCAGTTTTTATTTGACCAGACGAGATTCCAACAGCAATATCTGCTATCACGGTGTCCTCAGTTTCACCACTTCTGTGACTTACTACAACTGAATACCCATTTCTATAAGCAAGGCTTGCAGTATCAATTGCTTCTGTCATAGACCCTATTTGATTTACTTTGAGTAATAAAGAATTACAAGCTCCTTTGTTTATACCAGTTGAAAGTCTGTTCTTGTTAGTGACAAAAAGATCATCACCAACAATTTGTGTTTTTTTGCCTAATTTTTTTGTTATTTCTACAAAACCTTCAAAGTCATCTTCTGCCATAGGGTCCTCTAAAGAAACTATTGGGTATTTTGAGCAAGCATCAGCAAATAAATCTATCAATTCTCCAGAACTCATCTTCTTGCCCATTGCCTTATATGTATTTGTTTTTTCATCGTAAAATGTAGAAGATGCGGTATCTAGTGCAATTTTTACTACGTCTTTATACGATAATTCCTCAAGAGTTGACATTATAATCTCCAGAGGTTCTGATATTTCTTTCATTGGGGGGGCATATCCTCCTTCATCTCCAACATTAGTTGAGCCCTTTCCATATTTTTCAGCAATGATTTTCTTCATGTGGTGATAAACTTCTGCACAAATTCTCAAAGCCTCGGAGAATGATTTTGCCCCAATTGGCATTATCATAAATTCTTGGAAGTCTAGTTCGTTTCCAGCATGTTCCCCTCCGTTTATTACGTTCATCATTGGTACTGGTAGAACGTAAGTGTTAAGACCTCCAATATATTGGTAAAGAGGAATATTAAGAGTATCAGCAGCACATCTTGCGGTAGCAAGAGAGACAGATAAAATAGAATTGGCGCCAAGATTACTTTTATTTTCTGTTCCGTCTTCTTCTATCATTATTCTATCTATTTCTTTCTGTTTTCTAATATCCATACCTATAAGAAGGGGAGTAATAGTTTCGTTAACATTTCTAACAGCATTCAATACCCCTTTTCCACCATATCTTTCATTTTTGTCTCTTAGTTCCAAAGCCTCATGTTTTCCAGTTGAAGCGCCTGAAGGAACTATCGCTGAGCCATAACCTCCTCCCGTTATGACTTCAGTTTCAATCGTAGGATTACCCCGAGAATCAAGAACTTCTCTAGCTTTGATATCTATAATTTCAAACATCTCATAATCTTTTGCACTGAGCATTAAAACACCTTCATTACTTTAATAAATAGACAAATTTTAAGGTTTTCCATGAATATTGAAGACCTTCCACTTACAAAAGAAGACATCGCCCTTCTTCAATCAAAAGGTTATGTTAAGTTATACCCCCCCCAAGAAGAGGCGGTTAATAAAGATCTTCTATCTGATAATAATCTAATTCTTGCAATACCTACAGCATCAGGAAAAACTCTGATAGCAATACTTGCTATTCTAAAAGCTATAAACGAAGGAAAAAAGACTATATATTTAGTTCCATTAAGAGCATTAGCAGATGAGAAATATCGGGAATTCAAGGAATTAGGATTTAACGTCGGGATATCCACCGGGGATTATGACCATCTTGATTATACTCTAAATAAATATTCGGTATTAATTTTAACAGTTGAACGTTGTGATTCTCTTTTGAGAAATGATACAAATTTTTTCAATGATTTTTCGCTAGTCATTTATGATGAAATCCACTTAATTGATTCTCCACGTAGGGGGGCAACACTTGAGATAGTTATTTCTAAGTTATCAGATAAAAGAATAATTGGATTATCTGCAACAATATCCAATGCAGATGAAATAGCTTCATGGTTAAAGGCAGTTCTCGTAAAATCTGAATGGAGACCAGTACCCCTGAAGAAAGGCGTTCTTTTAAATGACAGAATATTTTTCGTAAACGAAGAAAAATATATTGGTTCTGGAGACGATCAATTATATCAGTTATCTTTAGATTCTATAAATGAAGGAGGTCAAGTCTTAATATTTGTAAATAGCAGAAGGGCCGCCGAGTCAACATCGGAGAAGATTGCAAAAAGATTCCCCAGTATCACTAAAGATGGAGAATTTTCTAATACGACATCTGGCAAGAAGCTAGAAAAATTATATAGACACAGTATAGGATTTCATCATGCAGGCCTACTATCGGAAGACAGAAAAAAAGTAGAGGAATTTTTCATTAGTAATGAATTAAAAGTCATCGTAGCAACTCCCACTCTTGCAGCAGGTGTAAATCTCCCCGCAAGAAGAGTCATAATAAAAGATTATTTCCGATTTGATTCTAATTTTGGTTCAATAAAGATACCTAGAATCGAAATTGCACAAATGATGGGGAGAGCAGGAAGACCAAAATATGATTCTGCTGGTGAGGCTATACTAATCGCAAAAAGAGAGGAAGAAAAAGAATTTTTATTTCAAGAATATATAGAATCCGAACCTTTGCCTATATCATCAAAACTTGCAACTGAAGGTGG
>LNGC01000187.1 GCA_001587715.1 Candidatus Methanofastidiosum methylothiophilum
AGGGGTTCAAGGGCAAATTCAACTTAAAACCGACCAAATTGTTAAAGCCCGAAATCGCCTCTCCGAAATTACTGCTAATATTACTCTTACCGAAGTATATAATGACCCTGATCCCAAGAATAGAGCAAAATTAGAAGAACTTAAAGTAGAAGCAAATAAACTGAAGAAACAGCTCGAAGATTATGTAAGCCAGCTATATAATTTTACGAATACCTTAGAGGGCCTTCCCTTGAACGACCTACTTCAACAATGGTTAGCCAATGTAATTAAGTACGAAGAAAGCAGAGCTACCATGGAGGTTTTGGCTCAACGGATCAGAGAATTTTACGAGTATTATAAAACTTTTGCCCCCCTTGGAGCTACCCAAAAAAGAATAGAACGTGAAATTAGCGTTGCCGAACAAGAATATCTTTCCCTTTTGCACAGTTTAAACTTATCAAAACTTAAACAACAAGATATTGAACTCTCATCCAACATTAAAGCCGTTGACCCTCCCTATTATCCCCTGAAACCCCTTAAAGGCAAAGAAGGCATTCTTGTGATAGTAGCCGGTTTATTTGGTTTCATCTTTGTTATTTTTATGATACTCGCCTTGGAATACCTCGACAATACAATACGTACAACCGATCGTTTAGAAGAACTATCAAAACTAAAACTTGCAGGGATTTTTCCCAGAATTATTCCTCGTTATGCCTCTTACAATTTGCCCTTTATTGCCAATAGATTGATAGAACTTACTGTACACAATATCCGCCTAAATGTTAGGCAAAATAAAAAGCATGGAGGGCCCGCTCTGGTAATCCTATTCAGTTCTCTGAAAAAAGAGGGCAAGACTTATATAGGAGCACGTCTGGCAGAAAAATTCAGAGAATTTGGAGAAAGGACTGCATTTCTGACTTTTGTAAGTTCCACTGCTCCAGATGATAATGATTGGTTAACAAATATAGGTGAAGATCTTACTATGAACGAGAATGCACCCCAGCAAGAAGACCTTAGGAGAAAAAACGCCAAAGCCCAAAAGGATTTAAGAATTAAAAGGAAGAAAAAACCAAGAAAGACCTCAGCGGAAAAAATTATACCCATGCCTGCTGCTCACGAGGACAATTTCAGGTATATGACCGATACTGCCTTTCCAGAAGTAACCACCCTAAATGATCTTAATTATCTGGAAAGAAAACCTGTTTTCAGTGATTATAAATTTATTCTTTTAGAGCTGCCAGGAACTATCTACAACCCCTATCCTATTGAACTTGTCTCGCAAGCAGATTCAGCCCTCATGATAACGCGGAGCAATCGTACATGGAAAAAAGCAGATACACTTGCACTCTTTACCATAGTCAAAATCTTAAAAGAAAAACCGATAGCTTTTCTTAACGGGGTTGAAATTGAGGAGCTAGAGAATATTCTTGGCGAGCTGCCCAAGCGTCGTAGCCGTTTTAGAAGAGTAATAAGGAAAATATTTACCCTGCAGTTCAGAGACAGGGCTTCGATAAGCTAAAAACCTTTTCCTTATATGTTAAATACCATCCTAAGTAAGACTATAAACAATAAAAACTTCCTTTCCTTTGCAGGCAATGGTATTTCAGCCATATTCGGTGTTATTGTATTTGCTCTTTTAGCTCGAACATTTTCAGCTGATGTTTTTGGTGAGTGGGTAATCTACCTATCCACAGCAACTTTTATTGAAATGTTCAGGTTTGGCCTCACGCGTACGGGACTCGTCAGATTTTTATCTGGAGCCCAAGGAGAAGAAAGGGTCAAACTCATAGGTACCAACTATATAATTAGCATAGTCATTACAGGCCTCATATTTGTTTTGTTGTACCTTACTTTCATCCTTTTTCAGAAGCCGATTATGGCTTCCCCCTACAAACTTTTTTTCATTTGGTATCCATTGTTAGCTATATTTAATCTTCCCTTCAACAATGCTCTGACTATTTTGCAAGCAGAAGAAAGGTTTTTAGAGATAATGTTGATTAAAGTAGTTAACCTTGTTTCCTTCGCCCTGTTGCTTTCGCTTAATTATTTTTTAGATTGGGGTCTTAGTCTGCAACATCTAATTTTATGGCATCTTGCTATTAATCTGGCTACCAGTATTTTTGTAATTTTACAAGGGTGGGATGGCATTTTCTATTTGAAATTTTATGAAAAGAACACGCTCCAAACCCTGCTTAATTTTGGAAAATATACTACTGTGACTCTTATTGGAAGTAATCTTTTACGCAGTGCCGATACTTTTATCCTGAGTATCAGCCCTCTGGGAAGTGCTGCAGTAGCCACATACTCAATTCCTTTAAAGTTGATGGAAATGTTGCAAATCCCGCTAAGGAGCTTTGCAGCAACGGCATTTCCAAAATTATCGCGCGCAAGTATTAACAATGAGATTGGAAAGTTCAAATTTTACTTTTATCATTACACGGGCATAGTAACCATAATGTTTTTGCCTATCATCGTTATATGTTTCTTTTTTGCAAAGTACTTTGTGTTAATCCTGGCAGGACCAGAATACATAAAACCATTCCCACTTACGGGGGAAAGTACAATTTTTCTTTTTCAGATATTTGTTTTGTATGGCTTTTTGCTCCCGTTAGATCGTATGACGGGCGTGGGTTTAGATGCCATAAACAAACCCGAAAAGAATTTCTATAAAATAATTGCCATGGTATCGGCCAACATTATTGGTGATTTAATAGCAGTATTTGTTTTCAA
>LNGC01000188.1 GCA_001587715.1 Candidatus Methanofastidiosum methylothiophilum
TGAAAAAACTACTGCAACGATACATAATCCTGGAGGCAAGTACCACCACCACATTTCATTGATAAGTCCCCCTTTCATAAATGCAAAATTTAGCATCATCCCCCAGCTTTTCATAGTAGGATCCCCTAAGCCTAAGAAGGATATTGATGCTTCTGAGAACATTGCAGAAGCAATTGTCAGCATGAATTTTGGTAGTATAACATAAATTATATTGGGCAATATATCGGACACAATAATATGTTTGTCCTTAAATCCCAAAGATTTAGCACTCAGAATAAATGGGGCATCCCTTATCTGTAAAGTTGATGATCTGACGATTCTTGCAGTAGTCGGCCACCACAAAAATCCAATCAATAACATTATTATCCAAAAACTAGGTCTCAGCAATGCTGCTAAAATTATAATAAGGGGTATTCTTGGAATCATCAAAGATATATCAGTAATTGCCATTAATATTTCGTCTGTCAATCCCCGATAATATCCCGATAAAAGGCCTATAACTATCCCAAGTGCTGTTGCGATTATAGAAGCGCCAAATCCTACTATCAAACTAACCCTTGCCCCATAAAATAGCTCTGATAAAATATCATTGCCCATGTCATTTGTTCCAAGAATATGAGATTGATTGGGCGAAGAATATGGTTCGAATCTCTCCCAAGGGTTATAGGGAGAAATTATTCCTGCAGCTATTGCTATGAAAAAAAATAAAAGAAAAATTGAAATTCCTAAAAAATTAAGATTAAATTTATTAACTGCATACTTTTTAAGTTCCCCTATGTGATGAGTCATGCAACATCACCTATTCTTGGGTCAATTATGCTATATATGACATCAACGAAAGCGTTTGCCAAAACAACCATTATGCTGATAATCATAAAAGATCCATATAAAACTGGATAATCCCTAGATAGTAATGCTTCATAGATAAGATTCCCCATGCCATTCATAGAAAAAATAATCTCAATGAATAATGCTCCACTTAATAGAAATCCAAAATCTAGAGCAAGAAGTGTCAAAAGAGGCAAAGATGCATTTTTAAAAATATGTCTGAACAAGACTTGGTTCTCAGATAATCCTTTAGCCTTTGCATACACCACATACAACTTAGATTTTTCTTGAATTACACTTCCCCTCATAATCATGTAATTTCTAGAAGTTAAGAATAAAGTCATTATGCTTATAGGAAGGAAGAAATGATGCATTATATTCAATGCCCCTCCCGTAGAATAAAATCCCTTTATCGGGAATAGCCCCAGCTTGAAAGAAAATACATACAAGAATATGAGAGATAAGAAAAAAGTTGGAGTAGAATAAAAGGCTAGTTCGATTAATGTAAGTGCTTTAGAGGACTTTGAAGATGACTTTAATCCCGAAATAGAGCCCATAAAAGAACCAAGTATTGCACTCAGCAATATTGAAGGTAAAAGAAGTAATAATGTCCATTTCATTCTAGATAAGATAATAGAGGCCACAGGTGCTTTAAAGTGATAAGAATATCCAAAGTTGAATCTAAATACATTGTTCCAATAATCAAGATATTGTAAAGGGAAGGATTTATCAAGGCCCATTTTCTCCCTTAGCTCTTGCATTGATTCTTCGGTCATTACGAAATCTTCCCCTAGAAGATTTGTAATTGGGTCACCTGGCATCAACCTAGGGATAATAAAATTTAGAGAAAAAATAACGAACAGTGCAATTATGTAACGCGCTATTTTTTTTGAATGTATTTTCATTTAATCCCTTAAGCATTATTTTATTAAGTATAGTAAAGCATCTTTTCTTTGACATAGAACTTCATAGGAATCCTTTTGTTTGACTAATCTATCATTATTACTAAGATAGTTGAATATCTCTTCCTCAGTTTTATTAGTATAGGGATAAGATCCATATACAAAATTCAGAGGGAGTGTATAATCTGAAGTAAATATTTCAACATTAAATAGATACCCCATTTCACTTAATATGTTGTAAAGATGTAAAAAATCAACAGAATTTTTTGTATCGTATGCATATTCCCTTAAAGGGTCCCCCCTTCCTGCTCTAAATACTAAAAAAATTCCTTTTGAAGCGACAGATATTGATTTTTCAAGGAATGAGCAAATATCATCTTCAAAAAAGCTGTATGCTGCAAGAGAGTAATCGATCTTTCCAAATTGATCTATTGATACATTTTTCCATTCGTTTTCTGAGTATGATATATTTTCACATTTAGCAACTTTTGCTTTGTCTTTTAGAATATTAAGTTGATGTGGTGAAGGATCTAAAGCTATAATTTTATTGACTATTTTTGAGATAGGTATTGTGAAGGCTCCTGTTCCAGCACCTATATCTATCACTGTATCGTTAGAAGAAAGAAATAAAGATATCCTATCCATTATTTTTCCAGGATACCTTGAATAAACCATAAATTCATCATAATAGTTCAATTGCTTCCAAAAGTCATCGTTTGAGATACCTTTATCATTAAGTATTTTTAGATAGCTTGAATGCTTGATTGAACTATTCCATTCTTCTGACCAATTCATTATGATGCCTTCTCTAGATTTAAGAATGTATCAGTATTGTATATTCCGTAAAGTGGGTCCACATACCATCCGCTGAATTTTTTACCGTAAGGTGTGATGTTCTCATTCCAATAAAGTGTTATACCAGGTAGATTCTCAGAGTAGTAGTCCTGTACTTGATAAGCATATGTTTGCAA
>LNGC01000189.1 GCA_001587715.1 Candidatus Methanofastidiosum methylothiophilum
TCTACACCTGTACCGATAGCAGCAATGATACCGGCCATAGCTGCAAGGTCAATTGTCCAGTGGATAACTGATGCAACTCCAAGTATTATAATAATCTCAGAGAATGATATCATGAGTATAGGCAATGAAATGTAGATTTTCCTGTATCTAATGAAGACAATTGCTGCAACAGCAATAAGCGCTGCAAGTCCTGCAATCAATACTTGTTTAATAAATTCAGACCCAAGTGTTGGAGAAATGAAACTCTTTCCTACAATGTTTGTTGCAACAGGAAGTGCTCCAGATTGAAGTATAATCTTAAGAGATGATGTTTCTTTTGCGGCCTCTGCAGGTGTTGCAGAACTTCCTTGAATGACATAAGCAGGTGTTGCAGAAGCTTCACCAGACGCAAGATCTTCTGAGAGTCGTGGGGAGCTCATAAGCCCAACTACTCTTGAAAAGTAGGCATAATCGCTTTCGTTTTCTGCTCTAGTTTCTCTATCTGTCTTAAAGCCCATATCGTTTATCTGATTAAAGATATCCCTTCCTACTTCATCTTCTGTTGCAAGAAGTATTACTCTTTCCTTGCTTCCTACATAACTTTTCAAAAGTGAAGGGATCTCTGATTTATTTGTGAATGTTAGTAATTTTACATCGTCTCCAATTCTCTTTTCAATTGGAAATGGGTCTTGTATTTGAGGAATTGAAACATTTGCATCAAGTCCGGAAATATTAAAGTCCAATGCAGTTGCTGTGAGTGACTTGTAAATGCTATTATTCATTATAATAACTGAATTAGCAGGCCTATCAAGGAACATATCTACGGGGTATCCTCCTTTTCCTTTAGCGACATTGGCAAAGTTCTGCCCTGCTTCCTTTGTAATTGTGAAGGGTACCTTCCATTCGGTAATTGCCTGATATCTCGATTGTACGATTTCGGGGGCATCTACTCTGATAATATCTGACCCTTTTACTGCAACTACTCCGTCAATTCTCGCCTCATAAACACCCTGCTCTTGAAGAATCTTAATGACACTTGCTTCCTTCTCCGCTGAAGTCCCTGAAACCTCAACCATTATGTTAGATTCTCCCCAAGGCCTAACATTAACATCAGATATACCAAGCCTGTTTAATCTTAGTTCCAGTCTTGTAACTGTATCTTCCATTACATCAGTTGTAACTGCCCTTTCAAGTTCTAAGGTAACAAGCGTTCCACCTTCTAGGTCAAGACCAGTGGATATTCCATTAAAATAAATTGTAATACCTGAGAGTATCACTGCAATTATTAGTAATAGGACTCTTCCACTCTTTAGGATCTTATTCATTTAGTGCACCCCCTATCTTTCTTCTAAGTGCATACCATTTCAACACCCCAGCATTGAAGAGCCAGGTCATGGCAAGGTCCCCAACAAGCCCGAATATTAAAACGATTGCAATGTCATCTAACACATCAGATGTTGAAAATATGTAAAGTGCTGACAAAGCAGCAAGTGTGGTCATTGTCATTGTAAGTCCTGTCCTCATAGCATTTCTTATTCTTTCGTTTGTGTCATCCCCTTTATCTTTGAGAACTCTAGCCGTAAGAAGGATATCTGTATCGACAGAATAACCAATTAACATCAAAATTGCAGCTATAGTATAACGTGAAAGTTCAATCCCAGCAATTGACATAAATGCAAGAGCTATCAACATATCAGAAAAAGCTGAGAAAACAACAGCACCCGAAGGTATGGGCATCCTAAACGCAATGAATACAATAATAGCCATAAATAGAAATGCAAACAAAACTGCTTGTGTCCCCTGTTCTAAAAATGATGCGCCTAGGGAAGGTCCGATGTTCTGTACACTTACAGCAACATCTGGGTATCTCTGATTGAGCAAGCTGATTAATTTTGCAGAATCCACATCAGGTCCAGTCTCTACAATGAATCCTTCTGTTAGGGGGCTAAAAATTGATCTTACTTTTATAGTTGAGTCGCCAAGATTTGTGATTAGATAATTTTGAATTTCAGGGGTATATTCAACACCCTGAACTGTTGCAAGTGTTCCACCTCTCAAATCAACACCTAGATTAACCCCAACTGTGGAGATAATAATAACAGATAATAATACTAAAATTAATGGGAATATTATCAATTTTTTATAATTATAATTTGTAACGTCAATCCTATCAAAAATTTTTTCGAAAGCTTTCATAACCTCTCCCCCAAAGGAAAACTCTTAAGAACTATTTAAATAACTTTGTATCATGTATTTTGACAAGCTTATACCTATTGGATTTATAATTGTTTTAATAGGCGTTGTCATTATTATGTCTGGAGTAATCTTATCTACTTTTAATCAAGGCCAAGATAGCAAAATAGAAACAGCCGGAGTGATATTGATTGGTCCAATTCCAATAATATTTGGAAACTCTAAATCCCTTATATTTATATCAACAGCGGGGGCATTAATTCTTATGATTGTATATTTTTTGATGTCAAGAGGTGAATTTATACGATAGCAGAAAACGATAGGGTTCTTTTATTAGATCCAAGAGGAAAGAAATATTTGATTACAGTTACAAGTAAAATCTTCCATACAAACCTTGGAAAGCTAGACCTTTCCGAGATAATTGGGAAGAGTTACGGGGACAAGATTAAGTCCCATATGGGTAAAAATTTTTCTATATTAAAACCAAACCTAATTGATTACATCTACA
>LNGC01000190.1 GCA_001587715.1 Candidatus Methanofastidiosum methylothiophilum
CGCACACCACTATGTATTTCATGTCACAAATGAATATAGATTGTTTAAAAGGTTTTAGAGACTTCTGATATATGCATTTAATAAAATAGGTGCAAATTTGATGACTTTAGGGTCCTTTATCAGGGAAAAAATAGTCTTTGCATGTTGGTCAAAACTTCCGCTTTCATCGAGAATCTGTTTTTTCGATCTAAGAAAATCAAATATGTTCTGGAGTTCATTTTCATTTAGATTCTCATAGATTTTTCTCATGAATAATCCCCTCGATATTTCCTTCCCCAATAATTTCTTACACATTAGAGGATAATCTATGTAGTTACCAGATATTATTGATTTAGCTAGGAATTCAGAAGCTAAAGCGCCATAATATACCCCACCGCCTGACAAAGGCTTAACCTGGCACGCAGCGTCACCTAAGAGGAATATCCTATCTTTGTAAACATCACCCCTGCCTACAGGTATAACTCCAGCCTGAACTTCAATTACCTCTCCTTTGATACTTTTCTCAAAAATAAACTTTCTAATGGATTCTTTAGGATTGTCTGAAACAGTGCCCATCCTGTATATCCCATCGCCTTCTGGGATAATCCAAGTGAAAAAAGGTTTTTCTAAATAAACTTGAACAAAATTATCTAGATTCAAATCAGCTTTAATCCTGACCTGATACCCTTTATAATATCTTAGCTTGTAATCAAATTCTTGAGTCCTAATTCTAGATGATGGCCCATCTGAGCCGATAAGCAAATCGGTATTAAATCTCCTCATGTTTGTCTTTATGGAAATCATTTCTTTGTTCCTATCAAAGGATTGGAATCTTTCCCCAAAAGAAACTTCAAGTTCCCTTGAAAGAGATTGATCAAATAAAGACCTGTCAACAACAAAGGACACACTTTTTCTATTTAATTCAAAAGATTCGTTACCACAAAATATTTTTGCTCCATCAATTCTATTTTTAATAGAATCTTTAAAATCAAACTCTTTGAAATGCTCGAAAAAATCCCTCCCGATGAGCCCAGAACATGAAACAGGTTTTCCAACAGACTTGTGCTCTTCAATTATTTCTACATTGTATCCGGCCTTATTTAGGTAATGAGAAGTTAGAAGTCCTGCCGGTCCTGCGCCTACTACGGTAATTTCCACAAAAAAATATACATCTGCTTCTTTATAAATAGCTACTAATTTATTTTAAAAAGAAAAATATATTTTATTATATTTTTACCCATTTTAACTCGGTCATTTTAGCGGTGTCAGAATTCTTTACTTTTGCAGAGAAGTAGTAACTTGTAGGACAAACATTGCATGCTTCGCAAACTGCATTTCCCGATTCTACTTTCTTAACCTCAGTGAGTTCTATTTTATGAACATTACTATAGTATGCGACTATAAGCTCGCTGTCCGTTGGCTCTTTTATAAACTGTATACCGCCTTCGGCGTACCATTTTTCCCATGGTGTTTCCTC
This sequence comes from Candidatus Methanofastidiosum methylothiophilum, assembly GCA_001587715.1. Taxonomy (GTDB): domain Archaea; phylum Methanobacteriota_B; class Thermococci; order Methanofastidiosales; family Methanofastidiosaceae; genus Methanofastidiosum. Next base: position 1,457 of record LNGC01000190.1, read on the forward strand.
ACACTGCATTGGTTGGAATTTCATAGTAACTGCAGCGTTGCTTGTACATCCTAGAGAGAATATTAGCAATAGTATAGGTATAGCAATCAAAATCTTCTTCATATTTATCACCAGAATAAGTAGTTCTGATTAAATATTTAAATGATTCGGATTTTTAAAAAATAGAAATAATAAAAAAATTAATTTTTTCTCTTGTAGAGCATTGCCCCTAAAGCTATTGTTATAATTAGCAATATTGCGGAGAGTCCCTGGAATATTACCAGTTGATTTGAAATTGAAGACATATCTGATTTGAGTTGTGCTATTTCTTTTGATTCACTTTGAGCCTCCTTTATTGTACTGAAAAGCTCGTCTGCATTGTATCGAATCATTTCTGCTATTGTGTCTGTTCCAGGAATAGCTTCGGGGAAGTTTGAGAAAACTATGTGCCTTCCACCAATTTCATCCGCCATTTGTGCACCGAGGGTAGTACCGCTTTGAAGGTTGTCAATGACAAATGAGACCTTCTCATTCTTTCCTTTAACAACAAGGTTTTGGACTGTCTGCACAGATAGAGTTTCGGGTGGCTGATATATTTCAATGACTTCTAGACCAATCCACTCAGAAAAGGGCTTCTGCCATGCCATTACAATTGCCTTGTACTCAGAAGTTCCAAGTTCCTTTGCTTCGGCCAGTATTTCTTCATTTAATGCATCTAGTTCTTTTGAAACATCTGCAGCATTTTTCTCGTAGTAAGTTTTGTTCTTTGGATCTATTTCTATAAGTGCATCTCTAATTGAGTTAATCTTTGCTTTGGCAAGAGGTGGTGTTCCCCATGGTCCATTGAGTAAAAGTTTTTTTACATCTTTATTCTCTGATGCGTTTATCATACTATCGAGCCATGGCTCAACACCATGATAAACTACAAGAGACGAATCATTTATTTCAGAAACTACACTTGGCCTTACGTCAAAATGATCAGGACATATCCCAGGTTGAACCAAAGATATTGCATCTACCCTGGCTCCGCCGACTTCTTCTACAAAGTATTTCATTGTTGTTGTCGTGCAAATTACCTTTATTTGTTCTGCAGAAGAGAAGGTTGGCATTGAGGATAGGATCAATGCTAAAATAAAAATCGATACTAATATTTTCTTTATATTAATCGCCTCCTAGTATTACGAATAGAGTATTCGTGCTACTACTAAGCTCTGCCATTTATTTATAAAGGTT
>LNGC01000191.1 GCA_001587715.1 Candidatus Methanofastidiosum methylothiophilum
ATTTCCAGTTCCAATCCCAATCATCCCCCGATTCTCCTTTTGTAGCGTCTGATTCTGTAATCCCACTTATAATCTCTCCTGCTCGGATCATATCCGATTCATCCAATAATCCTACAAATCTACCTTTATCGTCAAGGACTCCAAGAAATGAAACTTTAAAGTTTAACATTATTCTAGAAGCTATAAAGGTAGGAGTATTCTCCCAAACACTCATAAAATGATTATTATCAATAAATTCAGAGATGGATTTTTTTATTTTATATTTTTTATTAGCTAAAGGAAGTATTTCTTTCAAAGAGATGGTACCAATGACATTGCCATCGTCAACTACGGGCAAATAATAAAAATCTCCACTTAGAAACAATGAAGTGGCTTTCTCAATGCTGTCTTTCTTATTTATAACAGGAACTTCTCTCCTCATTATTAATGCCAATTGTTCTTCTTCTGGTTTTGAAAGTATATCGGTAATACTAATAATACCAAGAAATGAATCTGTGCCTTCTTTTAACGCAATTAGTTCGGATATATCGTTATTTTTCATTGTTTCTATTGCAAGAGCTCTGTCACTAGGTATGCTGAATTTTAAGAAATTCCTTATTATAATCTCTTCTAAAGTCATTTTCTCCCTCATTACGATAAATTTATATAATGGATAAACTTTTTTTTGTTAGTGATTTCATGGTAAAGAGAAAACCGCAGGCCGTTGGAGGGGCAATGCCCGCAACTGGTGCTGGACTCATTAGATATTTTGATGAAGACGAAGGAGGATTAAAAATCCGTCCTGAAGCAGTAGTCGTAATTTGTATTGCCGTTATAGTAGTCGGGGTATTATTACAGATTTTTGGGGCAGAACTTTTAGGCTTCTAATATATTTATTCATTGTCCTCTTTTTTATATTCTTTACTAAATTTTTTAAATGGATTTCCTGTTCCAATATCATTGTTAGTTATATTTTCGTTGCACTGCTTAGATGTTTCTTTTAGTTGGACATTTCTTTCTTCTGTGAAATTTAAATCTCTCGGCCCATTTTCAAGCTTTTCTTCTTCTCCAAAAAGAGCAAATTCATCCTTCATTATATCCTCGAATTTTTTTTGTTTTTCTTGATCAAGCGTTTCTTCTATTTCATCTTCAATTGGTTTATAAGATGATTCAGAAGTAACAAATGGAGACTGCTTAGTTGTTGAACCCTGGGCATCTAGTTTTTGAATAAATCTCTTTGAAGCCTCTAGTTCCCCTTCTTGTTTTGCACACTTCAGCCTTAATTCATTAAATTCTTCTTCCATCTTAAGCATTTTATTCAATTTAAATTCAAGTTCAGATTTATCTTCTTTTAAAACTTTTAGTTTTCTCAATGAATTTTCAACTTCGTCATTTAGTTCATTAAGCTTTATTTTAAGGCTGTCATTTTCAGCTTTGTACATCTTCGCTTTTTTTATTTCGTCTAGAGGCGGAAGTTTTCCCTTTGATACTACTATACAGTCTTTTCCTACAGACACTATTTCATCAGCTACTATGGTAATCTTTGTTTCAAATCTCAAAAGTTTTGATTCTGAGCGAGAAAGACCGTAACTTTCAGCACTCTGTCCAAGCTTCATATGAATAAGGATTTTACCTTCTACCATTTCGATGTCAACGTTTTTTACAAATCCTTTTATCGTACCAGAAATATCAACCAATAGTTTATTAGTAAATTGGCCTTCGGCCCCTGACATTAAATCCATAAATACCCCTCATTAATCATTAAAATATAAGATTTATAGGTGAATATATTATTTAAACTTATGGTTTATTTTTTTAAAACTCATCTATTTTAGTTTGTTTTAACCCTCTTTCTTCATAATCTTTTCCAAAAACTAACGCTTCAGAAAGTCTTTCGCCCAATACTTTTTTGATAGAAGTGAGATTATCAACGTTCACCATGTTCCTATTTTTTATCCCTTCATTATATAATCTTCTGGCTCTTATGCGCCCAATACCTTTTATTTGTACAAGATCTATTAATTCTTCTTTTACACCATATTTTACTCTTGTTCTCAATGTTCTTATTTCAGGAACATTTCTTCTAAAGATGTGGCTTATTCTTTCAAATGAGTATAGAAGCCAATCTAAATTATCCCTAAGTCTCTGTAAATCGCCTTCCCCGATTCCATACTTTAAAATTAATAGCTCTTCTTTTTCTTCGTTTATCCACTCATAAAAAAGCATTGCTGTTTTGAATTGGGATATAAAAAACTCAAATTCGGCTTCTTCATAATTAGGATCGGGAATTTCCATAATTATCTTTTCCCAGAATTCTGAAAGTGCCTCGTGATATGCTTCAAACTCTTTTTTTCTTAGGTAAAGAGTTGGCATATCAGGTGTAGATGACAGCAAGTGAAGTATTCCTATATCATTAAATTTGTCCTTCAATATTCCATCCCTCATTACGATTGCAGATTTAGGGTCAATGTATAATTTTGAAACTAAAGACCCAAAAGGGGTTGGTGAAAAATCTTTTTCCAAAAAGCTATTCTCTATTAAGAAATCAAGGTTCTTATCTATTAAGGGAACAATTAATTCAGGGTCTTCCTTAAAAGCAAAAAACGTTCTATTGAAGAAATCGTGTAGGCCTCTTCTGTCTTTGGCGAATCCTGAAGCTATGAGGGAAAGAACATGTGCCCTTAAC
>LNGC01000192.1 GCA_001587715.1 Candidatus Methanofastidiosum methylothiophilum
CATCTATCTGGCAGTGAACCAGAAATATACTACGTATCCCCTCCCCTTTCGAGGGATATTTCTGTCTGGGAAGAGGTAATTGACTTATATAAGATAACAAAGAAGGCGCATGTTGATAAAATAAGAGAAAGAATGAGGGATCCTATTGGGGGAATGACATATGCGCAGTGCCCCCCTATGTATTGGGCCTTCGATGGGAAGACTATTGATGATTCAGAGTTCCCTGTACTAATTTATGATAAAAGTGGCCCTTCATATAGATGGGAAGCTGGTGGAAGACAAGGTATAGAAAGAGTAAATGAATTCTGGAGAATAGAACCTGTATTTATCGGATATCCAGACCAGTTAATTCAACTTAAAGAAAAGATGATGGAAAAATATGCCTATGTCTTTGACAAAATATTTGAGATTGAGTGGAGAACTGCGTGGGTAACACCATTTTATATGGCCCAATCAGGACAGACTGGGGTTGAAAAAGAAACAGAAAGAATTAAAGGAACAGTTGACTACGAATCTTGGATTCCATCTAGAGGCGGCAGAGATGAAAGTGAATGGCTTGAATTTCAAAATCTTTCGATAGTTGGGGATAAGTATACTAAGGCTTTCTCTATAAAATCTTCGAAAAATAAAGAGTTATGGTCTGGATGTTCGGGGATAGGACTCCAAAGATGGACAGTATCTTTCTTAGCCCAAAAGGGACTTGACTCCGATAACTGGCCAAAGGAATTCAAAAAATACTTAGGAGAATTTCCAAAAAATATCAAGTTTGTTTAATATCTTCCTTTTTTTCTCTTTTAAGATAAATTAAAAAAACATCTATTAAGGCAAAGGTGGCAAGCATAAAGAAAGCAGCCCTCCAGGTCAAAACATCAGCAATATACCCCCCAACTGAAGCTGCAAAAGATCCAAAGCCGAATATACAAAGTGAACTAAACCCGTAAAGTAGGCCACGTATTTTTGTACTGCCCATTGATGCGGTAAGCATATTTTGTGCAGGCTGAGCAGCGAAATATGAAAATCCCACCAATATTGAGAAGACTATAAATATAATCGAACTAGAAGTATTGGCAATAAGAGCAATAGAAATAGAACTAATTGCAGTGAAAACAAGAAGTGGTTTTTTGTAACCAAGCTTGTCAGATATTTTTCCACCAAGTAGTTGTCCTGGCATACCAGAAACTATCAGTATTGTTGTGATTAAACCACCTATTATAACTTTAAGTGATAAAACATCTTTTGCAAAAGTAGTTAATAATAGAACTGTTCCAGTATAAAATAATCCTCTGAAAAGTAGGATTAGGATATATAATACAAATTCTTTTGATATCAATTTTCTTGTTTCTTCAAGATACTTAAAGTCCCGATTCTCTTCATCCTGGATATGGTGTTTGACCTTAGAATCTTTAATTGAAAAACTAATGGACAATAGAATTAATATAGGGATACTCCATAACAGGTAAGGATATTTCCATCCAATGTATACACCAACTGCAGCAGCTATTATAGGAGACGAGGATTCACCGAAGTTCCCTAACAAACCATTGAATCCCATGGCCTTGCCCATATCCTTTGGATAAAGCTTAGACACAAGAGAGAGTCCTGCAGGGTGGTAGGTCCCTGCTCCGATGCCCAACAGTAATAAAGACAACCACAGACCAAGAGGGCCATTTGATAAAACTATACCTACAATTGATAATAAGAATAAAACTAGTCCAATTTTCATAACTTTTAAAGAGCCCACCCTATCGGATAGTAGTCCTGATGGTAAAGCAAGGGCACCAAAAGCCAAAAAAGAAATAAAAGCAAAAGAGGTAGTTTCTGCGTTTGTAAGATTTAGTTCTGACCTTATCAATGGCAAAAGCGGTGCAAGAGTCAAAGTCATTGCATGTGTTATAGTATGACAAAAAGAAGCAAAATATAAGACTCTTTTTTTAGAAATCATATAAATTAATTAAAATAATATATTAAAAAAGTTGTGTTTAGCTTCTGAGTGCCGGGTAATATTTCTCTTTTTTCCTCTTCTTGAAATTAACCTTCTGAGGATATGCTCCACTTTTCTTGACGCTCCTCAAAAGATTTTTGATTCTTCTCTTCATGAACTCACCTTTTTCTTAAAGCCTTTTCATTGCCTTATAAAACTTTTTATTAAACTAACGTGGATTATATTGTTTTAGGCTCTACAAGAAATCTTTTATCATCTTAAGGCTTATAAATCTTCTTTTTATTTCTTCTTCATGGAACGAGTTTCCGTTGTTATCCCATCATTCAACGTAGAGCAAAGCATTCACGAGGTCATAGAGAGAATCCCAAAGGACATATTTGAAAAAATAGTCGTAGACGATGGAAGTAAGGACAGGACCGGCGAGATAGCAAAAAAAGCAGGCGCAAAGATTGTAACTCACGATGTTAATTATGGTAAAGGGAGAGCAATGAGAACTGGAGCATCCATTGCCAAAGGAGATATTATTGTTTTTCTTGATGCGGATCTTCAACATAAGCCAGAAGATATCTATAAACTTGTTGAACCCATCCAAAAAGGTAGAGCCGATATCACTATCGGTTCAAGGTTCTTAGGAAACACTAAGAGCATGCCCTTAGTTAGAAAGATATCAAATTTTATTTCGACTGCCATGATAAAGTTATTTTTTGGCATAAATATATTA
>LNGC01000193.1 GCA_001587715.1 Candidatus Methanofastidiosum methylothiophilum
TCTAACCTGAGTTTCACCAGCGTTTGTGTTGTTGTAAATATCTTTTGCAATGTATAAAGATAGAACATTGTAAAGTTTTCCTACGTGATTTACTGGATTCTTTCCTGCGGCAGCTTCCATTGACATCGGTTTGTATGGTGTTATGAGTCCATTAGCTCTGTTTCCACGTCCTACTGAACCATCGTCTCCATTCTCCATTGAAGAGCCTGTCACAGTAAGGAAAGCACTTCCTCGTTCTACGTCATCGGCAGTGTTGACGTGATAATCAATATCACAGCTTCCAAATTTATCTTTTAATAATTCAGTAATTTGTTCTTTAAAAGTAACATACTCTTTAATATTCTCAACATATTTATCAACAGTAGCTAAAGCAATAGTTATTGTAGTATTATCTCTGATCCTTGCCCCCATAACTTTAATGTCTCTCCCTATTGCTGGGTATTGTTTGTTCATTTTATCGGAATTGAGGAAGTATTCTATATCATAAACTAATTGCTCAGCTTTTGTGAATGGATAAAAAGAAACACCAAAAGAGGTGTCATTTGACAAAGGAATAGAATTTTTTCTTCCAAATACATCTTTTAAATCAGAAGAGCCCTCTCCCATGAAAGATTCAATTCCTACCTTCATTTCTCCCCTAAATAGTTCTTTGATAAATTTTTCAGTAGCTTCTTTTGCAATTTCGTGAATGGGAATTATCTCATCGCCCACCCTTTGAGTTGCTCTACCTGAAAGAATAATCACTGGGTCTTCTATTACCTCTCCACCAGCAAACTTGGATATTGCCTGCCCACCGACGACCTCGACTTGATCAGTATTGTGATGCATGATAGTGCCAAATTTTTTAATATAATATTTTGATAATTCATTGCTTACCTTTTGTGCTATCCCATCTGCAACAGAATCAGGATGGCCAACACCTTTTCTTTCTACTAGTTCAAATTCACCTTGTTTGATAATTTTCGGAGAAATGTATATATTTTTCATAATAACCACTATAACAATTGTAAAATTTCAACTTTCGGTAAATTTATAAAACTATCGCCTTCAAATGTAAAAGAGTTATTTGGTAAAATTTTTAACTTAATACCAATACATTTTTAATAGTAAAAATCTAATCAAAAAAGAGGGATTATGTGGAGCTAGGCGAATCTGAAATAGTCAAACTTAAAGTTGCTAGTGCAAGTCAACAGGATGTAGGCAGAGGAATAGTTAGGGTAGATAAAAGATACCAAGATATGATTGGTATAAAAAGAGGCGATATTGTCGAGATTTATGGAAAACGTAAGACAGCCGCCATAGTTGTAGATTCGTATCCAGATGATAAAGATCTTGCTATTATAAGAATGGATGGTCTAATAAGAAGAAATGCAAAAGCCAGTATGGGGGAGTATGTCGAAGTAAATAAAGTTGAGACTAAAGAAGCAGGAAGGGTAGTCCTAGCTCCAACTCAAAAAGGAGCCCAAATGGTTATTCCGGGAAATATTCTCCAAAGAAATATTTTAGGAAGGGCTTTAGTAAAGGGAGACATAATAAGTGTAAACAGCCAATCAAGAATGAAAGAAACTGGAGATCCTCTTTTTGATAAAATGATTGGCAATCTGTTAGAAATGACCCCTTTCTCTTTGGGGGAAATGAGATTTATTGTAGTTTCAACTAGCCCACAAGGAATAGTTAGAGTCTCCAGTGGAACAGAGATCGAAGTTAGAACACAATACAGTGAAGCAGAAGAAAATGAGATATCTGGGATAACTTATGAAGACGTTGGTGGGTTAAAAGATAAGATTCAAGTTGTTAGGGAAATTATAGAATTGCCCCTAAAACACCCGGAAATTTTCGATAGACTTGGTATTTCACCACCTAAAGGTGTTCTTCTTTATGGTCCCCCGGGAACTGGAAAAACTTTAATTGCTAAAGCAGTATCCTCTGAATCTCACGCTCATTTTAAATCAATAAATGGTCCCGAAATAATGAGTAAGTTTTATGGACAGTCTGAAGAAAATCTGAGAAACATGTTCAAGGATGCAGAGACAAACGCGCCTGCTATTATTTTTATCGATGAAATAGATGCTATTGCACCAAAGAGGAGTGAAGTGACAGGAGAAGTTGAAAGAAGAGTAGTTGCACAGTTACTTGCTTTAATGGACGGATTAAAATCAAGAGAAAAAGTCATTGTTATTGCTGCAACAAACAGGATAAACGCTATCGACGAAGCTCTGAGAAGGCCCGGCAGATTTGATAGAGAAATTGAAATCGGTGTTCCGGACAAGGGTGGCAGGAAGGAAGTTCTTCAAATTCACACTAGATCTATGCCTTTAACAGATGATGTAGATTTGAATATTTTAGCATCTAAGACCCATGGTTTTGTAGGGGCAGACCTAGAGGCGTTGTGCAAAGAAGCTGCAATGGCATCGCTTAGAAGATTGTTGCCCGACTTTAATTTAGGAGATAATAGAGTATCAGAAGAACTACTTGAAAAAATTAAAGTAACAAAAGAAGATTTTGAAAGTGCATTAAAGAAGATTGAGCCTTCGGCCATGAGGGAAGTAATGATAATAACACCCAACGTTGGATGGAATAACGTTGGGGGATTAGATGAAATAAAGAGAGAATTAAAGGAAGCTATAGAATGGCCAATAAAACAACCTGAAGCATTTACTGG
>LNGC01000194.1 GCA_001587715.1 Candidatus Methanofastidiosum methylothiophilum
AATTCAGTGACAAACCATGTTAAAAGATAAACTCCAAAGGGTTAAACTAAAAGACCTGAACCCTGCACCATACAACCCCAACGAAATGGATGTAACTGAAAGAAGACTACTAAAACAATCACTGAAACACTACGGATACATAGAAAACATCGTTGTCAATAAAGACCTGACAATAATAGATGGACACCACAGAGTAGAAGAACTACTCGATAGTGGTGTAGAAGATGAAGATGTTGTTATACTTGATTTAAGTAAAGATGAAGAAAAAGCCCTTAACCTCGCTTTAAGGCGAATCAAGGGTAAAGCAGACCCAGTACTTGAGTTAAAGATTATAGAAGATTTAAGTTTAAAAGGTTTTGATGTTGAGTTAGCTGGTTTTGATGATGTTAAATTACAGGAGTTATCTACTGAAATAAAACCAGAGAAAAAAGAAGTAAAAGAAGACGATTTCGATCCCGAAAGTGTAAGTGAATCTACTTGTAAAAAAGGGGATTTATGGCAGTTAGGAAGACACCGGCTGCTATGTGGAGATGCAACCACTAAGGAAGACTTGAAAAAGTTAGTTGCTAATGATAAAATTGACATGGTATTTACAGATCCACCATATGATTTTAAAGATGTGAACTGGTTACAACCTTTATTTAAAGATGATATTGAAATATTTGTAATGAATAGTGATAAGAGATTAGTTGATTACGCTTTTATTTATGGTGAGTATTTTAGGTACTTTTTCACAGTTGAATTAAGTCCGGCCATACTAGTTAATAATAAAATGGCTATGACTGGACATGATTTAATAGGTTACTTCCGTAAAGGTAAAACACGATTACAAAATTTACATGATGCATTTTCTACCCATATAAAATTAAATAAACGTAAAGATGGAGAACATAGACACGAAAAGAAAATAGAATTACCATCAAATTTTATACAACATTATTCGTTTAAAAATGAGAATATTTTAGATTTATTTGGTGGTTCGGGTAGTACATTAATTGCTTGTGAACAATTAGAAAGAAATTGTTAGATGATGGAACTTGAACCAAGTAATTGCGATATTATAATTAAAAGATTTGAAGATTTCACAGGAGAAAAAGCAAATAAAATAAGTTAATAAAGAGATGCCTGAACTTCAACTTTTCGAGATACAGGAAACTCTTTAAAACAACTATGATCAACTACTTTAAGATTCGGCTTTAAAAAGACAGGAACTTTATTTGAAACTACAATATCAATCATATTAAGAACCCAACTTTTATCTGGTTGTAAAGGTTTTGGATTACTACAAGCACCAACAATTAACCAGTCAGGAAGCCAATCAAGTTCAATTTCACCCAAAAGTGGTTCACACGATAAGAAAGTAATTTGTTTATCAAACTGACTTAAAACAACAGATGCTTTATCATACATCTCCTGATCAACAGCCGTACAACCAATCCAACAATTATCTGGAAACTCAAACTCCAAAAGCCGATCAGGATTCTTAGTTAAGAACTGAAAAGTATGTTGCTTTGATAGTTTACAGATATGTAGCACACGTTCAATCCATTCATGATCAACCCAATCACCAAATAGATCAGCCATACTACAAACAAAAATTCGTTTACTTTTATTTTCTTTAAGTGGTTGTCTAATACGTTTTTCATGAAATTCCGGCTCAAAACTACGCTTAAATCTACTACTGATCGCTCTTGCATAGCAATATTCACAATCATGCAAACAACCAGTAACTGGATTCCAGCTCATATCAGTCCATTCAATTTTAGTTCTGTTCATATTTTCACCTTTTACAATTTAATATATTATATGTCTTTAAAGACCAAAATAGTTTTCGGTAGTAGTGGTTTGAATGGATGAAGAACAGATCCACCTGGATGCCTTTGAGAAATATTTTGAATACCGGCAGGAAGGTAAGAATAAAAGTGAATCCATAAGTTTAGTTTCAGTTGAGTTGGGGTTTAGCAAAACTTCAATTTATAAATGGAAGAAGAACTTTAACTGGGATGACCGGGAAGCTGTTAGAAGTGCAGAGATAAACGCAGAAGTCCAGAAGAAGACTAATAGCACGATAATAGATAATAAAACGAAGTACCTGTCTTATGTTCATGCAATTTTAAATAAGATTATAGTTAAGAAACCGGATGGTAGTTTTGATATTAACCTGGACATTAAGAATATATCTGATTTTGAAAAGGTTACTAAATTAGGTTTACTACTCCAGGGTGAAGATACTGAGAGAACCACCATTAATACTAATAAAAATCAGTTTAATAATGAAACCCAAAAAAGTATTTTAGAAGAGGAATTAGATTGAATGACCAACTACTCATTAGAGGGCCTCGATCCCAGGTTCCTAGATGATCTTTATTTATTTTACCAGTTCTTTGTAGCTAATGAGAAGTTTGGAGAGAACCGGAAACCAGCACGGCACATAAAGGAACTGACCCGTTACTTGATGAAATTAAAGCTCGGACTACTTGATAAACATTTATGCGTATCAATGCCCCCCAGACACTCCAAGAGTTCAGCGATCACAATAGCATATCCATTATGGCTTATATTCCAAGACCCCAACCTAAACATCCTAATTATATCTAACACCGGGACGTTAGCAGAGAAGTTTGGATTAGAACTCCGGGAATTCGTCAAAC
>LNGC01000195.1 GCA_001587715.1 Candidatus Methanofastidiosum methylothiophilum
AGCCCATATTCGCAAAACTTGCCTATTCCAACTCCAGTGTTGTTCAGACATCAGCTTTCAGGGCTATATTTGTCACAGTTGTTGCTTTGGTCTATGCACTTTCAACAAATTCAAAGAATATCAAAATATCCAAAAAAGAATTTTCTGTGATATTCTATATAGCTGTTGTTGGTACACTTGTTGCAGATTTATTATTCTATTTTGCACTGACAAAGATATCCGTCCTAAACGCAGTTTTGATAGGGCATTTGCAGCCGATATTTATTGTATTGATAGGCTATTTCATCTTAAAGGATGAAAAGCACTCAAAATACGATTATGCTGGAATCTTTATAATGATACTTGGGGCATTACTTGTCACAACACAAACAATACAAAATCTACTTATTTTAAGGATTGGAACTGCTGGCGACCTATTAGTTGTTGGTGCAACTTTATCTTGGGCCACCACAGGAGTTGTTGCAAGAAAGTATCTAAAGACAATGAACTGTGGGGTAATCACGTTTTACAGGTTTTTAATAGCGGCCTTATTCTTTTCAGTATATCTGCTCTTGAAATCAGAGTTCCACTTTGGGAGTATCAATCAAATTATAATTGGGTTAATAGTTGGTGTTGGATACATATTATATTATGAGGGTCTTAAAAGAGTCAAAGCTGCCCAAGCCGGCGCCTTAGAGCTATCAACCCCATTTTTTGCCGCAATATTGGGATTTCTTGTACTTGGGGAGCTAGTAACACCGATGCAGATAGCGGGGATTCTTATCCTATGTATAGGTGTGTATCTGCTTTCAAAAAAAGAATAAAAATAAAATTTATCTTCTCTGTGTGTACTCCCAGCATATTTCCCATACAGGTATTGTAGCACATGTCGGATCATTTATCTTGTAGTAAACTGGAGTCCTTGGATGGTCTATCCCAATGTCAAATCTCTTGTCTTTTTCTACTTTTGTATCGACAAATGATATTCTTGCTACCCCATTTGAATTATAGCCGTAAAGTGGAACATTTCTAGAATAAGCCCTCTGTAGACTAACTTTGGTCTTTTGTGAAATAACTCCAGTATCTGGTCTTCCCTCGACAACTGTGATGAATCCCAATCCACTTGGATCCCTTTTTCGATTTACTATTATGTTTGGCTCCTTTAGCTCAGCAAAGATTTTTTCGCTAAGGTAAACGGCTTCATACCTATTGAAGTAATTTCTTTCTTCCAATATTATCTGGCCTGTAATAGGGATTGGCATCACGTCGTATTCTTGATTAGAAAGTAATTTCCTTAGATTGTCAGTTGGGTCGTCCAATACTAACACCTTTGCAGAGACTTGCGATATACTAATCAAAACAAAGGCAATAAAAAAAATGGAAACAGCTATTTTTGTTCTCATCTTATCCCTCCACAGATGTTTTTATTAATTCAAATATTTAAAGATAATTGAAATATAATTTTCTAGCCATTAAATATATAAAATTAAAAAATAATAGAAAATAGATTGAAATATGAAAAGCCTTGAAGAAATAGAAAGATTGATTGAAGAACACAAAGACGAAATAACTGCTCGGTATTACGTCAAGGAAATTGGATTATTTGGATCTTATCTTAAAGGTCAGGCAAATCCAAAAAGTGATTTAGATATACTAGTTGAATTTGAAAAAACTCCAGGATTATTCGATTTTTTAGACCTTGAAGAGTATCTTACAGATTTATTGGGGATAAAAGTAGATTTAGTCATGAAAAAATCTTTAAAACCGTATATTGGCAAGATTATTTTAAATGAGGTCAAATACATAATAAATTAAACTATTTTAAATAAATAGGTTTTTATAGGGAAATTTCTTATTAATTTTGAATAAATGTAGAATTCATACCTATAACTTTGTAAAAGTAAGTATTCAATTATTAGTACATGAGAGATGTTTTTTATGGATAACGAAGCTAGGGCCAGAGAGGAAATTGACAAGATGCTTGTTGATTGTGGCTGGACTGTTAAGGATTATAAACTAATGGATCTTGGTGCTTCAAGAGGTGTTGCTGTAAGGGAGTTCCCACTTCTTACAGGAATTGCAGACTACCTCCTTTTTATTGATAGAAAAGCCTGTGGGGTTCTTGAGGCAAAGAGAGTTGGAATACCGTTAGGTGGTGTTGCAGACCAATCCATGAAATATGTCGGGGGTTTGCCTGAGGATATCCCCTCTGTTGGCAGTCCACTTCCCTTTGTGTACAATAGCACGGGGAAAGAAACTTCATTTGTTGACATGAGAGACCCAAGGCGACGCTCGAGAAGAATCTTCTCTTTTCACAGACCTGAAACATTGAAGGAATTTCTATCTGATGAAAAGACGTTGAGAGGCAAGTTGCAAGAGATGCCACCACTAATAACTTCTGGATTGCGAGATTGCCAGATTGAGGCAGTTACGAATCTTGAAAAATCATTCAAAGATACAAGACCTCGTGCACTAATCCAGATGGCAACTGGTTCTGGGAAAACTTTTACTGCAATTAGCTTTGTCTACAGATTGATAAAACATTCAAATGCAAAAAGAGTGCTTTTCTTAGTTGATAGGACAAATCTTGGAAAGCAGGCAATGACAGAGTTCAGCCAGTATAGAACTCCAGATGATGGGAGAAAGTTTACAGAGCTA
>LNGC01000196.1 GCA_001587715.1 Candidatus Methanofastidiosum methylothiophilum
TATCAAAAACCGAATAGGTGAGCAACACGTTAAGCAATACTCTTTTTTCAAAAAATGTAGCCGTAAAATCTTTTATTTCTTTTATGAGTGTATTGTCAGCCTTTGCCCAATTCATCGTAAAGTCAAAGCTGTTTTTGTCACGTTTGGTGGTATTGGCAAAGTAACGGGTATCTGTACCGTTTGAAATGACAAAAAGCTGAATGTATTTGAATAATGAGTTTTGGCTATTAAAACTTTCTTTGCTGTATCGGTGAACTTGATTAAATGCTTCCCGAATAGCCACGCCTCGTTTTTTTAATTCTACCTGAACCATTGGCAATCCATTGACCAAAATGGTGACATCATAGCGATTGGCATGCGAACCTTTTTGTTCAAATTGTGAAATGACCTGTACTTTATTTCTTGTAATATTCTTCTTATCTACCAAGTAAATGTTTTGGATATGACCATCATCAAAAACGAAATCGTAGATATAGTCGTTGTGGATTTTTCTTGTTTTCTCAACAAGGTTATCGCTTGGTTTGTCCAAATATTCTTCCACAAAACGAGCCCATTCGCCATCTGAAAATTCCATATTGTTAAGCGATTGCAATTGCAATCTAACATTTGCCAGCATTGCTTCTTGCGTATTCAGGTTTGTCAGATATTCATACCCTTGGTGGATGAGGTCTTGAATAAATTCCTTTTCCAGCGCAGCCTCTGTTTGATAAGCTGCAGGAGCTTCATTCACCTCAGAATACTTGGTGAATTTATCCAACACAATAAAATTGTTTGATTCTGCTATGGTTTTAAAGTGTGCCATCTTATTCTGTCGTGTTAGTATTTATTCTCGACTTAAAGCCGTACATTCTTTTAATTTCATTTACCAAGAAGCCCAATACTCTCTTGTCCTTGTCGTCAACAATTGCAATTTCTTCACCATGATGTTTAGAATGACTTGATAAGTTTATGATTCTTCTATAGTATGCTTCTCGTGACTCTTGAGGCAAAAGTTCTTCCCATTTATTGTATCCAAGAAATGTTGAAGTCTTTTCTAGGATGTTGCGTAGAAAGTTAAAATGAAACTTTTTAATTTCACCTGTTGGCAGTATTGCTTTTTCCAATTCAGCCAATAGAAACAAATGATAAGAAAAAGGTGAGTCGCTTTCTAATTCATTTATTGAAAAAGTCCCATCATTCAACTTTTCCAAAATCCATTTTTTTGTCTTTTTAACCCTATTAAATTCATTGAAAAGAACATTGTAAAATAAAGGATTGTGCGTTGTGATTATGAATTTTAAATCTGAATGGCTTGATTTTATTAATTCTGAAATATTCACAGCCAATTCAATTAAATGCGTGTCATCTAATGAGCTAACAGGGTCATCAATAAAAATATATTCTAACTTATCATATTTGTCAGTTTCCCGATTTTCTTTTTCTGCAATGTTTAAAACATTAACAACTTGTTCCATTAAACTGAAAAACACACTCCAAATAAAGCAACTTTCTTCTCCTTTAGAAATCTTTACAAATTCAGTATCACCCTCATTACCTCGTTCAAATGAAAATCTTACCTCTGTAAATTCTTCATTAAAATGCGGAGTTAATTTGTCATTCGTTAATAGCTGAAAATTTTCAACAATATTTCTATCCTGACCTTGTTCACGGAGCACCCAATCCGTAAAACTATTTGGTTGTATCTTTAATTTTCTGTCCGAGTCCGCCTCTAAATCGTTGTCCCAAAAGAATAAGTCTTCCGTAAAAGCATTATAATAAAGTATTTTAATATCTGATTCTCCTTCCTGTTCTGGTACATGTTCTTTTGGAGCTATCAACTGTTTAAATTCACGAGACAAACGAGTTTTACCAGAGCCATTAAAAGCATAGATTAGCTGGACTTTCTTATCAGCATCTCTAAGTGTTTGTGCTATTTCTGTTAACGACTGTCCCATTTTATGATACTATATATTATTCTTAGGAAAGGTTAGTAATAAATCCCGATAATACTCATACTGCTTTTGCCTCAATTCAATCTCCCTCGGCAAACCTTCACTGATGGACGTGGTCAATGTATCGAATTTATCGAGTATGGAAACAATGCGTTCTTGTTCGGAGAGCGGCGGGATGGGGATTTGGAGGTTTTCAACCACAGCTCTATCTATTGTGGGAACACCACCTTCTCTTTTTTGAGATTTAAAATATCCCTCTTGAATTTTTAAGTAATGATATAAAAATCTATCATAAATTCCGTCACTTGTTTCAACAACAAAAGTTCCATCTGAAGACCAAAAATCAACATTGCTCCAAACAACTTCACCAATACTTCCAGTATTTATAATCATTGTTTGGTTAGCCTTACGGTTAAATTTATCATATAACCCAAGTGGAATAAGCCCACCGTGAAAAACTGGATATTTTCCATTTTCTATAAGTTCTTTTTTAGTTAGTCGTTTACCTCTAAGAACTTTACAAACCTCTCCCAACGTCTTCCACTCTACATCTCCCTCTTCAAAACTTAACAACTTCTCCCGATAATAATCATACTGTTTTTTACGAGCTGTAAGCTCTGCTGTAAGCTCTGCTGTAAGCTCTGTAAATTTATCCAGAATACGAACAATTTCTTTTTGAACAGAGAGGGGCGGGATGGGGAT
>LNGC01000197.1 GCA_001587715.1 Candidatus Methanofastidiosum methylothiophilum
AAAGGAGTATGATAGATGCCCATCATGCAACTCACTAGTTATTGGCCAAGAGAAAAATGAATTACCTTCACAATTACAAGATATAATAAAGGTTGCAAATGAAAACTTTTCATATGGAAATATCAAGACCGATAATTATTCGGCCTTATTTGAAGCAAGAGAACTTTTCAAAAAGCCAGAGGAAATTATTTCTTCCTTTGAAAAGATAAATTTTTATCCATTTATTAGAAAAGAAAAGGGA
Organism: Candidatus Methanofastidiosum methylothiophilum; assembly: GCA_001587715.1. Classification (GTDB taxonomy): domain Archaea; phylum Methanobacteriota_B; class Thermococci; order Methanofastidiosales; family Methanofastidiosaceae; genus Methanofastidiosum. The sequence goes on from LNGC01000197.1 coordinate 242, forward strand.
AAGCTTTTTGTTATTCTAAGATCTTCTCCACCGAAAAAAGATTTCTCATATAGAAAGAACCTAATCTTGTTTTTCTTAACAATTATCTCAACTACAGTTGCTGGCTATTTCATGTCGGTGCCGCATGTTGATTATGGATTTATGGTAAATCCCTGGATTGGAGCTATAGCATTTTCCTTTTCAATAATGGTGATCTTAGGCACACATGAAATGGGCCATTACCTAGTTGCAAGAAGAAATGGCGTTGATGCGACACTTCCTTATTTCATACCTGCGCCCTTTATTCTTGGCACAATGGGGGCTGTGATAAACATAAGATCTTTTATCCCAAGTAAGAATAGTGCTATTGAGTTGGGCCTTTCAGGACCACTTGCCGGCATGCTTGTAGCGATACCAATAACTATAGCTGGAGTTATGATGTCACCTATTGTTCCCATAACGATCTTTGGCGAGAGCTCAATGTTTTTGGGTGAGCCGCTAATCTTCAAGTTTATTGCTGAATCTCTTGTAACTGTAACTGAGGGCAATTCTCTTTACTTGCATCCTGTGGCTTTTGCAGGCTGGGCAGGTATATTTGTAACTATGCTTAACTTAATCCCGATGGGGCAACTGGACGGCGGCCACATTGCAAGGGCTGTTTTAGGCCCTATAAATCACAGATATCTATCATTTATTGTTGCAGTCTCACTATTTGGAATTGGGATATTTACATGGGCTGGCTGGAGCCTATGGGGTGTAATAGGGATATATCTAGCATACAGGGGGCACCCCGGATCAATGGATGAGATAACACCTATTGATAGAAAACATTGGATTATGGTTTTAGTTGCCATAGTATTGTTTGTTATCTCAACTATGATTGTACCTATAAAGATAGGCTGATTTTGATAAAAATTAGTTGACATGTTTACTTAATTCTTTTTTTATATATTTTAATAAAAAGTACATGTATTTTCAGATAAATATAAATAGTTATTAAGCGTATTATTAATTAATTTTGAAGGAGATATTAATGGCAAGAAGAAATGATTTTATTGTAATGGGTATTATTCTTCTTATTGTTGCCGGTGGACTATACTATTATTTTATAACTCCTCTCGAAAGGAACTTTACCGCTCAAGAGTATGTTACAAAAGAAAGAGCCGTAACAAAAGAGAGAATAGTCCCCCGAGATATAGTTGTTAAGAAAACAAGGGATGTTCTTGTTTATACCGACTCTATAATTAAGGATTCCTATGCGGATTTGAAGCCTGGCGAGTTTAGCATTATAACGGAGCCCATACTAAAATCAAGTGACCGCATAAAATACATAATTACTACAGACCCAAATACTGACACTATAGAGCGATGGTTTCAGTTTGTCATACTTGATAGCAAAAATTATGATCTTTGGATAACTGACCAGACTTACGACGCATATTACGAATCTCCAATTGGTGAAGTTCAACTGAATGGAGTATGGAAAGCCCCGGTAACTACCGAAACTAAACAATATAAGCTTGTTATTTCTAACAAGTCTTTCGCATATTCAAAAAGAGTAAAATATACCATAATAAAACAGGAAGCTTCTGTTAAAACACAGGAATATTCTCAAAAAGTAACTGAAAACGTTACCGAGACCTATGAAGTCAAAGAGCCATATCAGGAACTTGAAACAGTCACGAATAAAGAAGTAGTATCGCTTCATACTTACAAACCCATATCCTATATAATAGGTGCTTTTGGAATCTTGGCAATATTGATAGGATTTATGACAGCTCAGAGAGAAAAAATCAAAAGGATTGAAGATTTTAGACAGGCGATGAGGGCTAAATACAGACCACAAGACATTCCAAGATGCCCAAACTGTGGGTCAAAGGTGATTGACACGCATGTAAGGGAAGATGGAGTAGAGCTATACAAGTGCACTTTTTGCAATCATTTGTTTGAGATGAAGTAATCAATATTTAACAACTTTTAAATATAAAGGAATAAAAAAGATTTAAATATACTTAATTAATTCAAGAGGCATGCTTAATAACATCCGTAAGAATAAATCATTTGTATCAATTGTTAATCTTATTGGAAGAATTTTTAGATTCCTGCCGCCAAATGTCATAACGACCATCAGTTTAGTTGTCGTCTTCTTTTCAGGCTATTACTATTACCTCGGATTGCCCTATATTGGGGCAATTATACTTGCAGTTTCAGGTTTTCTTGACCTAGTTGACGGCTCAGTTGCAAAATATACTAAAAGAACAACTGTTCTGGGCGGCTTTTTAGACTCCACTTTTGATAGGATAGGAGACGGGATAATACTTCTCGGGATTGGACTATCCTATGATCTTGCTCTTTGTTTTGTAATTATGGTTGGTGCTTATCTGATA
>LNGC01000198.1 GCA_001587715.1 Candidatus Methanofastidiosum methylothiophilum
GGCGCAAATATCAGTACCTATTGGAATATGGAATGTTAGCTATATGGTCTATGGTTTCAGTTCGGTAACTGCCACTCCAGCATGGCATTCGGTGCGGGTATGTCTATCATCATCGTCCAATTCCTGTTCTGATAATTTATCACTGCACGAACATTTGGTGTTAACAGATTTAGATAATAATCAGTTTCCATTTACTACCAAAGGATGTGACTTTTTGATCTGTTAATTTGACTAAACTAAGAGATGCAAGTTTATTATGGGATATTTATATTATTGGAGGTTTTTCTTTTAACGTTTTCGGCTTTGCGTTCGGTCTGGCTTTTTAACGCTAAAATCGATACGAAGAACCGCACTTCAATTAGACACAAAATTGACAACACGCACATTTCATCCCGCCTGACGCAAAACCCGTGTTATAGGCAGCCATTCTTCTCCGTTCGTTATGTTGTCCTGTCGAGTTAAACACTTGTCTTACGTTTTAGAGTATCAATATCAAGAACTTGGTCGTATTCCTTTTTGTGAATTTTCTTGCTTGTGATGTCAATTTTAACTGTTGAAATAAACTCCTTGAAATCGGAATTCATTGTCAGTTTATTGATTGTCTCCCAGTCAAGTGCTTCCCGATATTTTGCAGGAAAAATAATTTCTGATGAATGTGGGTCTTCAAGATTTAGTTTGATTACTCCAATACCAAATGACGTTGAAAGTCGAGATAGTTCGCTTCTAAATTCATCTTCTTCGGAAACTTCGGCAGCAACCAAATAACTTTCGTTTGCCCAAGATGAGTTAGAAACTGTCTGGAAAAAACTTTCTCTTAAATTCCCAAAGCTTAACTCTCGTTTTAGTTCAAATGATAATAGTCGAATTGAAATATTCCCAATAGATGAACTTAATTCATAAACTTCGTGCTTCCAGTCTTCAAGCGGAAAGTAGCAACCAACGATGTCAGGGTGAACCCACTCACCAAATTCCTTTTTTGAAGATTGTGAATGGTTAATTGTCTTAGTGTAGCAATGTAAATGGTAATAAGCGTAATATGTAAGATATGGGTGTAGGTCTTTCTCTAAAAAGTCAAACTGTTTTTTCTTAACAACTGTCGGCTCTTTTGAAACTGCTGTTTCTGATAAGTCGAGTTGGCTTGCTTGCGATTTTAGATAGAATTTTTTCGGTCTGCTGTCTGTCTGTGCAAACGGTGATTTTGGATTGTCTTTTGCGTTAACGTAAATCTGTGCACCAAGTGTCGCCCAAGGAGTTTTGCCTTCGCTGTTAAGTTGCTTGTCATAGCCTTTTTCTGTCGCCAAAGTCCAAATTTCGTTGGCAGTCAACGGTCGTTTTTCTTCACTTAAAACTCTTTCGGCTAATTCTAAAAATGTCATAATATTTCGTCTTTAATTATCCGGTTGCACTGTCGTCTATGGTTGCCTATAACGGCTGGCGGTATGAAACGTTGGGGATTGCGGGCAACTTTCCTGTCGAGTTACAACGAACTTGATGCGGGGTAGAACGCTCGAATAACCACTTAAACCCCAATGTTTTATACCGCTTGTTAGCAACTGGGCGTTCTTGTCTGTCAATGGTTTGAGATATATTTCTAATTCTGTCATTCCTTATTTATCTGTCTTTAAATATATAGTTTTTTAGTGTCGGCAAAGTCAGGGCTGGCAAAATAGTCAAGCTCTTTGGCAGGTTTTGGCTTTAGCGTTGGCTGGTGCGACCTGACAATGTGCTTGGCTATGTGCTGTAGGCTTTTTTTATTATATTTCTTTCGTTTCTCCATCGTTCATTTCAACTATTGGTGTTGTAAAAATCTTGTCATATTCGCTTCCGCTAAAAGTATGAATTGGAACAATATTTTTTGGTTTTATTGCTTCAACCATTTGTTTTAATGTTTCTATGTCTGCGTGTCCGCTTGTATGAATTTTATGTATTATGAAATTGCGATTTGTCAAGTAGTCAAGGAATTTCTTTGTATCTGATTTTTGCAAATAACCTTCCCACATTGAATATATCAGGTTTCCGCAATCAATTTCATTTATGTTTTCTAAGTCCTTTTGCATTGAAGGTCTTACAGTCATGACAATCTTGTCAGCCTGATTACTTATTTCTTCTTTTGTGATTTTGTAATTTTTGAATTGATACAGAATTTGTTCGTGACCTTCATTTTTCAATCTTCTGCTTGTAAAATATGGAAACATTACTTTTAAATTCTCAAACTCTTTAGAAGGATAGGGAATTTTAGCAAATTCAGATAATTCTTTCAGAATAGTTGCTACATAAACATCAACGACAAAAATTTTATTGGTTCTTATACAAGCCCTATAAACTGAAACAATTCTATCAATATTTTGTCCTGATGTGTATATTAAATTGATTTTCTCTTTTTGTTGAAAGACTTCCACTAAGTCATTTTCAATTTCAGTTTCGGTTTTGAATGGTTTGCTTTCTCTTCCAATGGTTGTACCTTCAAGAAGCAAATAATCCACATTCTGAGGTGCATTATGAGTAAACCATTTAAAAGCGTTTGCTTTTCTGCCGTGGTTTCTAAAATCACCAGAATAAAATATGCTTTTACCTTTGGCTTC
>LNGC01000199.1 GCA_001587715.1 Candidatus Methanofastidiosum methylothiophilum
TTGAATTGAAGTTTCTTTTTTGTTTACCTTTCCAATGTTCAAAACTTGTTCGTCTCTAGAACCGTCACGATATATAGTAGTTCCTTTGAGGCCACTTCTGTAAGCTAAGAGATAAGCTTGCATGACATCTTTTTCAGTTGCACTTTTTGGGAAATTAATTGTTTTTGAAACTGCGTTATCGGTATATTCTTGAAATGCCGCTTGGATTCTAATATGCCATTCGGGAGTGATGTCATGAGCTGTAACAAATATTTTTTTAATATCCTCTGGAATTTCATCTATATTTTTTAAAGTTCCTTCTTTTGCAATTCTCTTCATTAGATCTTGACTGTAGATGCCCCTATTTTTAGAAATTTCTGCAAAAACAGGATTTATTTCCAAAAGTTCATCTTTATCCATAACATTTCGGATATATGATATTGCAAATATGGGCTCTATGCCACTTGAACTGCCTGCTATAAGGCTTATCGTACCAGTGGGTGCTATTGTAGTAACAGTTGCATTTCTAATTGGGGCTTCACTTCTCTCGTGAAACACACTATTCTCGAAATTTGGAAATGGTCCCCTCTTTGAGGCAAGTTCTCTCGAAGTTTCTGTGGCTTCTTCTTTTACAAATTTCATTAAAATCTTTGCGAGGTCAACTGCGTCTTCTGAATTATAAGGAATACCTAGTTTTAGAAGCATGTCGGCAAATCCCATTACCCCTAAACCTATTTTTCTGTTGCCTTTTGTCATATCTTCAATCTGGGCCAAAGGATATCTGTTAACGTCAATAACATTATCTAAAAAATGTACAGACTTTTGGATAACATTCCTTAAATGATCAAAATCTATTTCATACCCTTTTGAAGTATTCTTTAAAAATTTCGAAAGATTAATAGAGCCTAGATTGCATGACTCATATGGGAGGAGTGGTTGTTCTCCGCAAGGATTGGTACTTTCGATTTCACCTATAGCGGGTGTTGGATTTCCCCTGTTTAGTCGGTCAATAAATACTATTCCAGGTTCTCCATTTTTCCACGCCATATTAACTATGAGATTAAAAACTTCTTTGGCACTTAATTTACCCTCTATTTTTCCATTTCGGGGATTTAAAAGTTCATAATCTTCTCCATTTTCAAATGCTTCTATGAATTTATCAGTAATCGCCACAGATATATTAAAATTGTTAAGCTTAGTATTCTCTTCTTTACATTTAATAAACTCTAGAATATCAGGATGGTCAACCCTCAAAATGGCCATATTGGCCCCCCTTCTTGTTCCACCCTGTTTTATCGTTTCGGTAGCTGTATCAAATACCGTCATAAAGGAAACTGGCCCACTAGATATTCCTTTAGTTGTCAAAACTACGTCATTTTTGGGCCTAAGTCTTGAGAATGAAAATCCAGTCCCCCCTCCACTTTTATGGATTAAAGCTGTATATTTTATTGCATCAAAAATGCTATCAATTGAGTCATCAACAGGTAAAACAAAACATGCAGATAACTGACCAAGTTCTCTCCCAGCATTCATAAGCGTGGGTGAATTTGGGAGAAACTCAAACTTTGTCATCATTTCATAAAAATCTTTTGTTAATCCTTCTACATCTGCATTTTCATCATAAAGTAAATCAGCTATTGCAATACTTTTAGATACCCTCAAAAAGAGATCATTTGGATTTTCTATAACATTTCCTTCTTGATCTTTTTTTAGATATCTTCTCTCTAACACTTTTATCGCATTTTCTGATAAATTTAATGGCTCTTCTGCATAATCAGTGTTACCTACTTTATCATAATTATAACCCTCAGAAACTGCCAAGCTAATATAAATCCCTCCGAAACTTATGTTGTCCGAACTATTTAATTAATTTATTTGTTAATTATAAATCTTTTGGTAAACGATTTTTAAAATTTGATATTGCAAAAATTATTCTAATTTGCTTATTTTAACAGTTTTATAATAATCTTCAATGAGGGATTTGAATATTTTTTCTATCATTAATTATTTAAATATATTTTATTATTTTATATCATGCATAAAACATCAGAGATTGATATTGAAAAAGATATCATCAAAGAGAATTCAATGATAGCAACGGAAAATAGCGAACTTCTAAAAAGATATGGAATTAAATCTTGTAACGTAATGGGTGCAATAGGTTCTGGAAAAACTTCTCTAATCGAAATTGCTATAGATTTCTTAGTAAAAAAAGGGAAAAAGGTTGGCGTTATTGCAGGAGATGTAGTTGCTGAATATGACTCCAATAGGTTCAGAAAGCATGAATGTCTTGTAATACCATTAAATACTGGAAAGGAGTGCCACCTAGATGCGCACTTAATATCCCATGAACTTCAAGAGCTAGAAGAAAGAGGAATTCTCCAAGATCTCGATTATCTTATAATGGAAAATGTAGGAAATCTTATATGTCCCTCAGATTTTACTCTTGGCGAGGATAAGAGAATTGTTATCGTTAGTGTAAGTGAAGGAGATGATATCGTATTAAAGCATCCGATAATATTTAGATTTTCTGACGTATGTGTTATCAATAAAATAGATATTGCTGAAGCTGTCGATGCAAGCCCAGAAAAAATGGA
>LNGC01000200.1 GCA_001587715.1 Candidatus Methanofastidiosum methylothiophilum
TTCTTCTACAATGTTCCTTGTTGAACCCCACCCGATTAAAAGATACTTGTATGCCTTCCCCCCAAGTAGTTCTGGATAAATGACTTCATTTTTTAGTTGATTAAGTTTTTCATTAAATCTTTTTTCAACCATCTTTTTTCTTAGAATCGCATTCTCGGTTGTGTGACCTATTTCATCATGTTCATTTCCAGTTTGTATTACAAGCCCATCTCCAAATCCAGGAATCCCTCTAGGGGATACACCAGTCTTTGTAAAATTATACCTTTGGTAATCTTTTTCTGTTTTTACTACGTATCTTTTTATCACATATTTCTTGTGATCTATAGATGGTATATTATACTGACAATCTAACAGATACTGGTCTGTCAATATAAAAACAGGCACCTGATACTTATCCGCTAGAGAAAAAGCATATTTTGAAAGATAAAAGCAGTCCTCAATACTCCCTGGGGATAATAATACTCGTGCGAAATCACCATGGCCTGCATATAAAGCTAGATCAAGATCTCCTTGTTCAGTCCTTGTTGGAAGTCCTGTAGCCGGACCAGGTCTTTGACCCAAATGTATAACAACTGGAGTTTCAGTCATACCTGCTAGACTCAATCCTTCTTCCATTAATGCAAATCCTCCGCCAGAAGTGGTAGTCATGCCTCTACCGCCTGCATACCATGAACCTATGGCCATATTAATTGCACTTATTTCGTCTTCAGATTGTTCAGCAATTACCTCAAATTCTTTTGAATGTGCTGACATGAAAGATAGTACTCCTGTAGCAGGTGACATTGGATACCCAGAAATAAAGTTACACCCCCCTGCAAGTGCTCCGAGTGCTACTGCTTCTTTACCCGAAATTAGGATATCTTTGCTAATATCTTTAGAAAATACATCACTTTTTTTGACCTTTACTGCAATTCCTGATTCTACTATTTGATTAGCCAACTCAAATCCTTCACTAACAGCTTCAAGATTTTTCTTTAGTATATCTTCTCCTTTTTTTTCAAAATATTTCGTGATAAACTCTTTTAACTCATATTCTGAGACATTAAGCAATCCGCATATTACGCCTGCAGTAACGGTATTGGTATAAAGTCCACCACCGATCTTCTTAACAATTTTTGATAATGGAAGATCAATGATATTTTCATTATCGCCTATAACTTCTTTATCACCAAATATTAACGTATTTTCTGAGATTCTATTTGTTAGATGATCTATAGCTTTGTTGCTCAAAGCAAATAATAAATCGATTCTATCGACATAAGCTTTAATGGGCTTTGGAGACACCCTTATCTCGGTAGAGTTTATACCCCCTCTAACCCTAGACATATATTCTTTTACAGAGAATATATTATATTTTGAATACTTCAGCATTTTTGTTAAAATATCTTCTATAGTTTCTATACCCTGTCCAGCTTCACCACAAAGAACAATAGAAATATCTTCCATTTGATATCCTCCTATTCCTATAAATCTAAAATTTTGATTTTGTGTTAATTTTGTCTTCTACCTTCTGGTAGCTATAATTTTTGCTTATATATAAGTTTACTTGGTCATTATTTTTGATATTTCTTACTAATGAGTTTGTTGGAAATTCAAAGAATTAATTTCAATAAGGGCAACCCCTGTGAATTTTGATTATTCTTTGTATTGCAATTTTCATCTTCATTCTTCTATATTGGTTAATTCTTGTATCTGTTCATAAAAACAATTTCTTCAGTGGACAATCTTTCAGGCCTTTCTTTTTCAATTTCTATTTGTGTTTCATTCATCAAAGGATTCATCTTTGATGAATGTTTTCCAACTATGACAAGAGTAATAACATTCATCTCCTCAGGTATTCCTAAAATCTCCCTAGTTTTTTTTGGGCTGTAACCAGCTATTGGATGTGCAACTAATCCAAGTTCAGTTGCTCTTAAAATGATGAATGCCGTTGCCATTCCAGTATCAAATAGATAGTACTCTCTATCTCTAATTAGACAATCATTTTCTTTTCTAGAAAATACAACTATTATCATCGAGGCAGCCTTTGCCCAGTCATTCCCTTCTGAAAGGGCAGAATGCATTTTTTTTAGAACTTCAGGCTCTGTTACAAATATATACCTCCACGGCTGATTATTAAAACAAGATGGAGAAAGTCTTGCACTTTCTGCGAGGGAATTAATAATTTCTAGCGTTATTCCAACAGGTTCCAAGGATCTATAAGCTCGTCTATGGAATATAGCTTCTTTAACGTCCATAATATCCCTTATTATTTATGATAAGTGCATATATTTCTTTTTAAAATGATTGCTTAGTTATAGGGGGCAAATATAAATATTTTGTCTAAGTTATAATACACTATTATTTACCGCTTTCTACAATTTTAACGTCTTCGTCTATATCTTTCTTAGAATTTAGATTATAAAAATCTTCAGTGTCTGGGGCTTTCATAAAAAAGCCATTTGTATAATCAATATGTACATCTTGGTCATGAATCCTTAGTGCAAGGACATGACCGCCTGCCTTTTTATCCTCTGTTAAAAAATGAAAATGATATTCGGGCACATTCATATCTCCAATGTAGTTAGGTAT
>LNGC01000201.1 GCA_001587715.1 Candidatus Methanofastidiosum methylothiophilum
AAAGCCAAGAGAGGCGATTAAATGAACTACTTCCAAATTTTAGGCCTTATATTTGGGCTACTGGCACTGTTAAAGCCGTTCTATATGCATATAATCCCCTGGGACGAGAACAAGTTTATTGCAAAAACGTATTCAGAGAAAAGGCCAACATGGATTTTGCCTGCTGCAATCCTGGGGCTTTTACTGGTCTGTTTCACATGGTTTATGGAGCTCACAACTGATGTCTCCTACTCGATTTTAATAACTGTGCTTTTTTCTTTGACTGCAATTAAGGGATTGACCTTGTTATTCAATTACGAAAAGTTTCAGAGCTTTGTTTCAGGGATGCTCTCTAAAGATAGAGGAAAGAAGATAGTCATGATAGATGCTTTGGTAGGAGTTTTCGGGTTAATTGTCGTTATAATAAGCCTATACCTTGTGAAGTAAGATAATTCCCTTATTATTGATAAGAGGCATTCATCTTAAAGTATCCTTTAACATTTCCAACTTCTATTAAAAGATAGGACCAATTCGTTTAATGGGGTCTGGCCTTAAATGGGCAAAGATTTAAATGAGATAAGAATTATTAATTATTATAATGGTGATAACTATGAGAAAAATAATAACTTTATTGGTAAGCTTGTTATTTGTTGGAAGCACTTTTGGTGTAGCATCAGCCCTTAGCAGTGCTGAAAACATTGAATGCTCTTCATGTGATGGTTCAGCTCCATGCCGCTGCGAAGGATCCTCTTATGGGATTAGTATGACGGCAGTTAAGGTTGGGCAAACATTTACCATTACCCATAACAAACAAGAGTCATATTGGCAGTGGATAAAAGTCGATGATTCTACACGTACAGATATTTGGTATAATGAAGTCGTTCCGAATGGACTTCCAGTTCGTTTGGGCCTTGTAGAACTAATAGACTTTAGAGCATATTATAGTGATGGGTCATCCTATGATTACAAAGAAGCGCCCAAAAAAGGAATCGGCGTTCTTGATCACACAGTATACACATTTAGGGCAGTTCAACCAGGTACAGTCTATTTCACGTTCAAATGCAATCCCCGAGAAGGACCATGTAGTTGCTGTGATAGGGTAGTCCCAGTCAAAATAGCCCCAAGTCTACCAATGCTTTCATTCATGAAGATATTTGGATTTGGTAAAACAGATTAATATCTTTCTTTTTCTCTTTATAATTTAAATTATTTTTTTACCAGTAAATTTAGAAGAAAAATTTCATTAGGGAAGTGATCATAATGGATTGCGCATTATGTAAGAAACCAATTGAGAAATATAATGCAAAATTAAATCAGTTAAAGATTGATGAATCTATTAGTGTGGAGATATGTTCAGATTGCATTGATAAATTTCTCAACTGGCAAAAAACTTTATTTGCAACTCTTTTCCCTACAAAAGCAGCCAAGAAATGGGCCAGTAAGAAATGAACTTATGAAAAATTCTATAGTGCCCTATTTTGTCTTTACATCTCTCTTCTTACCTTCTCTATTGCATCCGTAATGGTCATATCCGTCCCTATCATAGCCATCCTTGTCAAAGCCGCTGTACGCATATTTTGTCCCGTTTCTGTGAATGCCGTTCCTATCAAATCCATTTTTGTCGTAACCCTCTTTATCAAAGCCATCTTTGTCCCGACCAAATCTATCATAGCCGCTTCTGTTATACCCTGTCCCATCAAATCCCTTGTCATCGTAGCCGTCTTTGTCCATATTCTGAAAGTTAAATTTCCTGCCTGTGTATCTGTGAATACCCTGCTTATTAAAGCCATTTTTATCAAAGCCTGCCTTGGAATATCCAGATCTGTTGTAGCCTTCTCTGTCATAGCCAAACTTATCATAGCCTTGTTCATCATAGCCATACTTGTCAAAGCCATCTTTGGTGAAGCCACCATTATCAAAAACTTTTGTATCAGAAATGACTTCTAAATAAACATTACATATAGGGCATTTTTCTATTTCCTTGACAAATTTAATCCCGCAGCTCGGGCACTGCTTTCCTAAAATATCGGACATAATAGATCATTCTCTTAATAACTACAATGGCAATTTGATATAAATTTCTTGTTATGGGGAGTAATGTATTTTACCCAGAAGAAGACCCAAGCTTTGAAGGCTTATTTTTCTGATTTTCTGATATTCATCATACCTATTGATAAAAACATTATCCCTAATATAAATAATGTTGGTTTTGTGTTATCGGTGTTAAGTATATATGCGGCAGCATTTAGTAAAATCAGCACAAATCCTATTATTGCCGTAATGTACCCTGATAATTTCTTTGGATTATTTTTTGTATTCAATTATAGCACCTATTACTACGCCTAATGCGATCCCAACACCTATGCCGATTGAAAGCCCCATTGCAATATCTTTAATCATGAACCCAATTATAACTCCAAGGACAGCACCAGCGCCAAATCCAATAGAAACGCCAAGCCCCATTTTATTCATCTTTTCTTCCATGGCAGATATAATAAGTCATTATTATATAAATGTTTCAATTTCCTTTTGGCCCTAAAAATAAGGCCAGCGAGATAAATCCTATTAAAAA
>LNGC01000202.1 GCA_001587715.1 Candidatus Methanofastidiosum methylothiophilum
TAGAAGAAACTAAGCAACTTGAGGAACCTGTCGAGATTGATGGGGAGTATTTAAAAAATGTTGATGAGAGGTTTAAAAATAAAATATAAAATTTATTTATCAGTTTTTCGTGGCATGTCCCAATATACACTTCTGCATTTGGGGCAGTAACGAGGATGATCTATCCTCGCTACCCATTCATGCCCACATCTTAAACACTTAGTTTTTTCCATTTACATCACCGGGTATTCCATTGGTCTAACAGTTAAATTGGGTTTAAAATATACTTTTAAATTTAATGATCTGGCTTTATTTAATATATTTTCAACCCATTTCCATTCTGGTTGACCTGATGGCATTCCTGTACTTTTAGATCTACCCCCAATTATAACCCAATCAAACATGCTCATATCATTGAATATAACTTCCTCTTGTAAAGGTTCACATGATAGAAACTTAACTGTAGCATCAATATTTTTAAATGCTTCTTCTGCTGCTTTTACTCTAGCTTGACAATCTACCGTAGTTCCTACCCATGCATTTTTTGGCCATTTAAACTTAGGCAATCTACTTGGATTTTTAGTTAAGAATAAAAAGTTCCATTCTGATGAAATTTCTACTACATCTAAAATAGCTTGTATCCATTCATCAGGTATCCATTCTCCAAATAAATCCGCCATTGAGCAAACAAATACATTTTTTTCACCAATATTATTACCAGATGGTAATTTCATATTTATTGGAGCATCTAATCTATTTTCATGAAACGTTGGTTCAAATCCTTCTGGATTAAATCTATTTGCGATGTCTCGCGCATAACAATACTTACACCCATACTTACACCCGGTAACTGGATTCCAAGTCCAAGTAGACCATTCTATATTATCATTGGTTCTATTGAATTTTGCATTTGATTTTGGCCACGATTCTTTTTTCTGTTCAACTTTAGTCACAGCTTCTTCGATAGTTTTTACTTCCCCAATTGCTAATTCTTCTATTACTTCTACTTGAATATCATCGTCTTGTTTTACTAAATCAATAACAGCCTGTTTAGGCAATTTAACTTCTTCGGAAAGAATTTTCTGTGCTACTTCTTCATCAATCTCTTCAATCTTATCAATCGCTTTGGCATATTGAGCGTTGCGCTTGACAGTTTTCTCAGATACACCAAGTTCTTTAGCCATTTGCTCTGCTGTCGATTTTGGCGGTTCTACGGTAACACGTATTTCATCAATCTTATCGAAAGGCACTGGGTCATTCTGACCTAGTTGTGTGTTACTTTCTTCCATATCTGTAACACTGGGTCTGCCTTCGCGCTGTTTTCTTTTTTCGTATAGCCGTCCTATTCTTACTGCTCTCTCTGAGTCAGTGAGATTTCGCCTGCCTAACTGAAATTCTTCTATCCAGATTTCGGCATCAAGATAATCATTGATTCCGCTGATTGGAGTAGTTTTAAATGGGATATCATTCGCGATACAAATTTCATATCTATTGTGGCCATCTAGTACTATTTCATCATCGCCCTGTATCCATACTTTAAGAGGATCTAGACACCCATCTCTTTTTAGTTGTTCCTCTAATAGGGTGCGCTCTTTATTATTCAACTTATTCATATATTTTTTTAATGCCGGATCTATCTTAATCACAAAACCATCTCCAATGTCTGCTGTCCACTTTTCTTATATATCGCCTTTTCTTTAGCCGTTAGATTAGCGTATTTTAATATATTTTTTCCTATTTCGCTATCAATTCTATAAAATCCTTTGCTTTTGTAATTTTTCACATCTTTCCAATTTGTTCCAAATAAGAACGTCCATTGCCATCTATCAGATGGATTTAATTTTCGTATTGTCCAATGCGTTTTATTTATTTTTTCTAATTCTTCAACCAAAGTTTCTTTCTCGGTATATCTACTTCGAACACGTTTTATTGCCGTTGCTGGTACACGAATTAAGCAATCAATATGTCTAAATCTGTAGTCGTTAAACATGGTTTGCAACATCTTGAAGTTTGGCACTTTGGTTTGGTCATGATATACTAGCCCATAACTACCGTCTTTAATTTGATTACATACTTGTGGCAATATCATCTCATTATTACCACGATATATATAACAGTTGCCATGCGCAATTCTTTGGTTGCCAATATATTGTTCAAGCAATGTTACATTTTTTTTGGTTTTTTCAATACAGTATGCATTATATGATATACCAATATGTTCTGCCATTTTTATAAATATTATTGGTGATCCGTCTAAATGTGATTTTGGTACATATCCAGGACCGGCATTAGTATCGATATATACATATTTGGTATTATACCGTTTAGTTATGTATTTACATACACCAATTTGATATGCCAGCATAGCACGTAAACCTTCTTGCTTAGTACTACTTTCTTTGCTATATCCTACATTATTTTCGATCGGCACATTTTCACCTCATTTTACTACATGATATACATTGTATATAAACATTCCTATATATAATAAGCAAATAATTATAAAATTTAAAAATATAAAAATGCTTTAGCGTAACCTATTTATGCTCATAAGGCGTAGGTAGTGA
>LNGC01000203.1 GCA_001587715.1 Candidatus Methanofastidiosum methylothiophilum
CCAGCTAAATCCCTTGCTTCCTCCAACTGTTATTGCAAGTAGTCCACTCGCATTTACACCTTTTAATCCTAAATCTTTAGTGTTTAATATGTTAAATGTCCATCCATCAGATACTTTCATTATATTATCTATAGCCTGCTTTGTCAAGCCACTATGAGTCTAATCTTACTTCTTTTACCTCAGACCGCTCCAACCAACCCGCCCCAATATATCTGTTTTTATGTTAAAAAAGGATATAACAAAAAAGGCGGGAATTCCCCTGCCTTAAATTTTTTACATGTTTTCTATTTTCCCAGGTTACCATGAGAGTCAACTTTTACAATACCAATATCATAGGATAAATCATTTCCTGATGCCACGCCAAATTCTCCAGCTACAATATATCCTCCATCTTTTGTTTGTTGGATTGAATGTGGATAATCTTCAAGTCCTTCTCCATACTTATTATGCCAGATAATATTTCCTTTTGAATCAAGTTTTAGTATATAATAATCATAATCTCCAATATACTTTACTCCAGGTATTTCCCATGAATTAGAAAATCCTGCAACAATATAACTCTCATCATTCGTTTGGCTGATAGAATTAACTGCATCGTAACCGCCTCCACCATACATCTTTTGCCAGATAATATTCCCTTTTGAATCAAGTTTTAGTATATAATAATCATCATTTCCTTTATTTTTTATACCACTTAAATTTCCTGAAAAAGACCATCCTCCTACAATATATTCTCCATCTTTATCTTGTAAAATTGATCTTGCACCATCATTATCAGAACCACCATACAACTTCTGCCACTGTATATTTCCTTTTGAATCAAGCTTTATTATATAAATGTCGAATAACCCATTATTTTTTAATCCAGGTATATCCTTTGATTCTGTATCTCCAGCTAAAATATATCCTCCATCTTTTGTTTGCTGGACTGAATATACTTCATCATCTTCACGTCCACCATACATCTTTTGCCAGATTATATTACCATTTACATCAAGCTTTAGAATATAATAATCATATTTACCATTATTATTAACTTTAGGTATATCTTTTGAATCCGAAGTCCCAGCCAATATATATCCACCATCTTCTGTTTGTTGTATAGAACATTTATATTCTTCATTACCACTTCCACCGTACATCTTCTGCCACTGTATATTTCCTTTCGGATCGAGTTTTAATATGTAATAATCAAAATTCCCCTTATTTTGTAATCCCGGTATATCTTTTGAATCGGATACCCCTGCAACAATATATCCTCCATCTTTTGTTTGCAGTACTGAATATGCCCAATCAACACCATTTCCACCATACATCTTCTGCCATATAATATTACCTTTTGAATCAAGTTTCAATATATAACAATCTGTTGGCCCATTATTTTTTACTCCAGGTATATCTATTGAATTAGAACTTCCAGCTACGATATATCCACCATCTTCTGTTTGTTGGATTGAGTCAGCCCCATCTCCATCACTACCACCATATCTTTTTTGCCAGGTTATTACTTCTTCTTGTGCTTTAATAGAAACAATAGTTAGAAAAAGCAAAAAAATGATTATCAGTACAGGTATTTTTTTCATCCCCTTCCTCCTATCAAAAATTTAAAGTCGTAAATCCATAGTTACTAAAAAAATCATATGTTAGTGCAACAGGATTAATGTAATAATAAAAGTTAAAATAAAATTTATATGCGTATTTTTTACTATTATTAGAGGTGTAACCATTTTCCCAATTATTTTTGGTAAGTTCAATTAATTCAGCAATTATTTCTTTTGAGGTATTTATTCCTGCTAAAGATATCCATAAAGGAATAGTTCCATAAATAGGACTATCATCAGAGATATCTGAAGGAGTTCCATTATCTTTAATTTTTACGAAATTCACATCTCCTGAATCTTTATCATATATCATGAAAACATGTCCACTTTCATCTTTATTTTTATTTCTCATTGTTCCTATTCCAACATATCCAAGTGTACCTAGAAAATGTACTGCTCCCCAAAAACTGGACAAGGGAATAAGGTGCATGGTAGCTGCCAAAATGAAGAAGGAGGAGGAAGGATATGGCAGAGGGTGCTGTCAAGAATTTTGTGTAAAATGTTCATAGGCCATTTTATTGAGGAAAGGCAGACGCTTAGGCACTTTTCCCAGAGGGGCTGACCTCCAATGCATTTCCATCTTCAAAGAGATAAAGGCCAGGATGCGATAACAGGCCGATTCACCGGCGACGATTTCCATGACCTTTGTCCGGCGTTTAAATTCTTTGAGCCCTTTGCACAACTGGTTGAGTGTTTCATGATCGATGTTTTCGGTTGTGGTTAAGGGGTGCGTTATTTAAATGTAACATGTTGATATTAATTGACGTTTATATTGCTTTGTGTCATAATTCCTTCAAATGTATATCCTTTGGAGGACCTATGAGCTTCAAGAAGATGGAAACGAACTTTACCTTTGCCGATGTCTCTCTCTTTTCGTCTCTGGAACACTGTGGTAGGTTGAAAAAAATGGACACCGATGTTTAGGTATAGAAAC
>LNGC01000204.1 GCA_001587715.1 Candidatus Methanofastidiosum methylothiophilum
TCCAGACCAATGTATTTCATGCGGCATTCGCTCCTTTTGTTTGACACTACTAGGTAGTGAATGCCGCGCTTTTAGCTAGATAGTCATATTAGCACACCTCATAGTTAAGTTATAAAAACATACTACAAAGAATAATATAGATTAGAGATATGCTGGTTTGGTAGCAATCGTGAAATACGTATATATAAGTCAAAAGATTGTTGCGATTATTTCCTTTACATGTTTGACGGCATCAATGATTATCGCTCACCAAAACCCAGCCATGGGCTATGAACTGTCGATATATAATACAACACCGATACTTTATTGGATTTTCCTAATCGTTGGGTTAGTTGGTGGTATAGGGATTGTTATTTTACAAATATTATCAAAAAATTATAATAAAAACTATTTATGGCTTATTGGAATTGTTATAATTATCTATTCAAGGATTTCTATATTATTGATGCCATATATCAGAGGATACGTAAGCTGGCAAGGAGATAATATTTCTCATTTAGGTCTTGTCAAAGACATCGTGCTCATTGGAAATATTCAATCAACTAATTTTTACCCAGTGACTCACATACTGCTATCACAGACAATAATTCTAACAGATTTAGAAACACGCACCTTACTGAATGTCAGTACTCTTTATTTTTCAATACTATTCATTATATTCACTTATTTATTAGCTTCCACCATTTTTTCTAATCGCGGACAACAGATATTGGCTGTATTGTTGGCGGGAGTTATTTTTATTGGTGGGGCATATAATGTATTCCTGATGCCTAATGGTTGGTCCATTTTCTTTATACCTTTATTTTATTATTGTTATTTAAGACGGGAAATATTGCAATATAATTTATTATTTATAATAATATTAATTATTTATCCTTTCTTTCACCCCCTCTCAGCCTTATTATTGATATTGTCATTAGTGATTCTGGAATTAATAAAATTGGTATTTACTAAAGGAAGAATAATGGATAAATTTAAAAATGCACCTAGCAGCAAGTATTCATTTACACCAGTCGCTATAGGTCTTGTATGTTTTCTCCCATGGGTCCTTTCCTTTCATGGACTACAATTAAATTTACATCTTATGTGGCAACAGATAACAACAGGAATAGGATATGATGCTGTCGGCAATATAGAAAACAAATTAAATATGATACAGATCCAAGGTTTGGAACTCATAATTTTGGCCGGAAAAATGTACGGGATTAGCATAATACTATCCCTTCTTTCATTTTTAGGGTTTACCTATATCTATAGGAAGATACGGAATGATGGAATAAAGCATGAATATATAAATTTCATAAAAATATTTATTGTTTTCACTGTATTTTTAACGTTATATATCCTATACTTACTTGGATTTCCTGGGACAGGGGCTATTGCAGGATCTAGAATAATCAATTATTTTATTATATTCACACCGTGTCTTTCTACGTTCATATTGTATAAAATTTTAGTTAGAGAAAAAAAATATAGTTCCATTACATATTTAGCATGTTCTACATTAATCGTCTTATTGTCGATTCTCAGTATAAGCATTCTATTTCCATCGCCTTATATAGTACAACCAAATAACCAAATTACCCATATGGATATGAATGGCATGACCTGGTTTATCAATGAAAAGAATATGTCGATGGGGTGCACCTACATCTTGAGTCCCCCCTACCGGTTTGCGGATGGCATTCTAGGAACAATCCAAGCAGCTGAAAGAAAGGATTTACCAAAATATATGGAAAATGTTCCTGACCATTTTGGCTTAATGAATAATGGGACAGATAATAAACAATTAACAAAAGGATATTTTGCACTTACTGAATTTGACAGGACAATCTACTCGACGGTTTGGAAGCAGGTTGGTAGATTTAGCGATGAGGATTTTTATAAGATACAGTTAGAATCATCTATTAATAAAATATATTCTAATAAAGGATTATTAGTCTATTTGGAAATGTAGGCTTTGGTAATGGCATGCTAAAAACTGGCTCCTCGCCTATTCGGTATTTGGTCAACAACCGGGGGCGAAAAGAGCCATGTACTATATGGGACTGGACATACATAAAAAGGACACTCGGTTCTGCGTTCTGGATGCGAACGGAAAGCTCGTATGTAACGACCGCATACGGACCGATGTCCGCGACATCGGTCACTTCTTCGAGAGGATAGAGACGAAGGATGACGAGCTCAAGGTTGTGATGGAAGCTACTGGCTTCTACTTCTGGATCTACGATACTATCGTGGCCAGAGGCCACGACGTCAAGGTCGTCCATCCAAGCGCGGCCAGGCCTATGATGGTCACGAGATCGAAGATGGACAAGAACGACGCCTACATGCTCGCGAAGTTGTTACGCTTCGGATCGCTGGACGGCATCTACGTGCCGTCCACGGACGTGAGAGAGATGCGCGAGCTTACGAGACACCGCGAATCGCTGGTACGGAAGAACCTCACTTTGACACCTGACCCCACCATTTTCATTGGTTTTTGGAGTTTGACACATCGTTCTCAGACCATCAAA
>LNGC01000205.1 GCA_001587715.1 Candidatus Methanofastidiosum methylothiophilum
GGCGAAAGCTTGGCGCGGTTTATGCGTTTTGAGGCGAATCTCATGAGCCGCTTATAAGAGCATAAACCGTGACAACGGGCAGGTCAAGTTAATGCGATTGTTAGAAAGTTCTTTCCTCTTCTTCTTCACTCGTTTAATTAAAGAAGAACTTTTGTATCAAGCTCTGCGTAAGTCCGCTAAAGCGATTATTGCACATACATTGCGATTCTTTACAAAGTAATACTGATGTATGCTAGCACCTTTTCAGACAGCTACTTGAAGAAATTGCGCCTAGCGCGTTGTCGCTCCAACATTATTCTTCTCTTAAATTAAATATTTGCTATGGATGATCATATCTACATTGAATTGCAATGTATGCTACTTTGAGCAGAGAATTGCTTTATGCCTACCCAAAATAACTTGTTAAAATAGCAGAGCGGAAGACCTAACGCTATTTCAATAAGTGATATACTACTTACACCGTCATAATATTTTTTCGACTGAGAATCGAAACAAAAGCCAAGAACCTTTATAACATTTGCTTAACCTGCATTGCGTAGATTGGCGCACTTTTTGCCGAGGAGCGAAGCGACGACTAGCAAAAAGTGTGACAATAGCAATGTCAGGTTGAAGCAGTTGTTCGGTGTTTTCTTTTATTTATAATTGATGATATTTTTCAAGTAATCTTGTCTTTATATTTTCATACAATTCCTTTATTGTACAACGCGGGTCATCCAATTTATCTAATAACGGATGAATATTTTTATATACAATAGTTCCTCCAGGAACAGTATGCAATTTGTTAAATGGACCACCGACTCCACCAATAATATATAACCGTCTATACCATTCAGTTAGTGTAACTGTATCAGTAACTTCCCTAAAATATTTTTCAACTCCAGCAATTGTTTCACTAATTAAATGCGGAATTGAAACATGAATAGTATTATTCCCATTTCCATCTTTATCCATTAATAAATGGACTCTATCATCACACCCGACTTCAAATATTGGCGTAATATTTATTTTCTGTAGAGCATCCGCTTCACCAAACGAATGAACCAAAGAACACCTAATTGCATATATTATTTCTTGTATAGTCTTGTTTTGATAATTGGAATTTACTTCCGACATATACTGTTCAAGAAATTGCTTAAACTGTACATTTGTATTTTTAGTATTTCCAGATAATGGAATGCCCATGTAATCAATACAACAAAGAGTCATAATTAGTGAACTCATATATAATTCAACGGCACAACCATTAAGGATTTCACGTAGTATTGCAGAATAATAATCCGATTTAAGATAATTGAACTTAGGATCAATGATTTTCATATAAACTCCTTATATGATTTTGTCCTTGCGAGGAGCGTCCACCGAACATTTGCTTAACTTGCATTGCGTCAATTGGCGTGAAAACTGCCAAGCGTAGCGTCAGCAGTTTTCATGACAATAGCAATGACAAGTTGAAGCAGTTGTTAGCTGATAATTTCTTCACACATATTTACTATCCAATTACGATATTCACTATCCGATATCAACTTATAAAATCTCATCATGCAAATAACCTTATAATACTCATAATTTTTTTGACAAAATGTATTATATTTGGTATATCCATCTAAAATATAATTCTCCTCATCTTGAGTAAGAAAAAACAATTGGTTAGGTCTGCGAATAACAGCCCAGGCTAAATCGAATTCTCTATTTCCAATACCTGCCAATTCCCAATCAAGAGTACATTTAATAGAATCATTATTCCAGAGTATATTTGCATAGTGATAATCTCCATGAATGTAACATTCATTTATTGCTAATGGAATATTTCTCTCAATCCATTTTAATATTTCTAAATACTTAATATCCGATATTTTATCGTCAATTATATTATACTTTGTGCGGTCTTTTGTTATTTTTGTATTTACCTTTAAACTATGTATCATTCCAAGATTATTCCCAAATTCCATACAATATCTTTTTTTATTTTCTCTATACTCACTCAGAAATTCTGGTATGCGTTTTCCTTCGATCCAATCTAGAACAAGATACTCGTGATCTTGAACTATTCCATACTCAAATACTTGATGAGTTTTTATTTGCTCGCTGACTAAAGTAACTTGTTCAAATTCATTTTTAAAGTCAGCTTCTTTATGCCTTGATATTTTTAATATAAACAGACTATATTTATTATTCACCATTCCACTACATAGCAATACATCATTTCCAGCAGGCAAATATCCCATTATATTGTCTATTGATGCTTTTTGCAGAGGTATTATCATAGGATCAACAATTGGTTCTCGAAATTTAGGAAATTGCATATTATTCTCCAGCGCGAAGCGTCCAGCTAACGTGCGCATAACTTGCCTGCACCGGTGCTTGAGCCCACTGGCGAAAGCTTGGCGCGGTTTATGCGTTTTGAGGCGAATCTCATGAGCCGCTTATAAGAGCATAAACCGTGACAA
>LNGC01000206.1 GCA_001587715.1 Candidatus Methanofastidiosum methylothiophilum
TTAACCTGACAAATCACGTCGTATGTATGCTCATGCCAACAAACAATTCCTACAGCTACATCAAATAGTTTTCATGCATTTGATACGTTCGTCGTGGTTTGCAGGTTAAGCGTATGTTAGCTGGACGCTTCGCGCACATATAGGAATTGAAAATACAATAGAATACAGTTTATATAGGAGATAAAAATGAACAGTGAAGTTGCGTATTGCCTGCTTGCCGAGATTAAGAGTCGTAGATCGAATATCTCATCCCTTATTGAAGTATTCCAAGAAATGGTTGAATCTTTGTTTACCTATTACTATAAAAAAGGAGATATTAAAGAGCAATTAACTGACCTGCGCACAAGTTATATTAAAGCATATGGAATAGAAATACCATTTCCTACATTAAAGATAATATTATCCCGTTTGAAAGAAAAATATAAAGACGCAGTTACTTTGTATTCTGACTTTTCATACTCCATTGCTGAAGGGACAATTGAAAATAGTTCTCAAAATATAAAGCAAAGTGAAAACGATATTGATGAACTTAACAAATTGTATGAGAAATACTGCGGGATAAGCAAAAAGGATTGCAAAGATCTATATGAGTTTATCGAACAATCAAAAAAGGAATTAATTACTTTTGTTCGAAATCCCCAAGGCTTTTCTCCTGATGGGTGGGATCAATCGGTAGTAGATTTTATTAATCTAATATTTGGTCTTTCTAAATATAGGCAGACATTTGAAAAACTGTTGATGGGTTCTATTATTTCTTCATACTTTGATGTTAAGATTGATGATGCTGTAATTACCAAAACATTACTTCTGGATACAAATTTCCTTGTGAGCCTAATGGACTTGCATTCTGATGATTCATATATAACTACTGATACTATATTAAAATTATCCCAAAGGGCTGGATATAAAGTACAGGTTTTGCCTGAAACTATAAAAGAAACAAGAAATCTTTTAGAGAAAAAAGCAGAAAAGATAGAAAAGGTAAACATCTTTAGTTCACAAAAGAAGCATACAATTGAGGGGGGTTGCGCGAGGAGAAAAATCTCTCGATCAGAATTACTGGTATATGCAGAGAGAATTGAAACATTTCTTGAAGGAAGGGACATAGAAGTAATTAGTGAGGAGGTCAATAACAAATTATTGCAAGATCTGGAAAATACAGATATCTATAAGAACTTAATGAAAAGGCCGTTTAATATTGAAGGCGTACCACATGATGCTGTTGCAATGAATTATATAAAGAGTATCAGAAACCCATCTGCAAGAAATATATCAGAAGTAAACGCATTTTTTGTTACTGATACTATTGGTTTTATGGAAAATAAAATTACCCAGCATACCCGTCTGCCATATGCAATTCGTGCTGAAGAGTTGCTAAATATCCTTTGGCTTGCTAATCCAATATTAGATTCAAGTATCCTGATTTCGAATATTGCAAGAATGATGACTTTGCATTTGGATAAAAAGCTCCCAGATAAAGATATGTTGAGAAGAATAGATGAGAAAATTGAAAAATTCGCTGATTTGGGATTGGATAAAGAGGCATGTGCTGAGTTAGCCTTAAATGTTGCTGAGATTGATACCAAACAACTTAATGCATTGCTTGATATTGATGAAAAAGAACAATTTAATGAGAAATTATTAGAAATGGCAATCGATGCCAAGAAATCAAGAGATGAAAAAGAAAAACAACGTATTAAAGAGTATGATGAATTATTAATTTTCCTTGAAGAAGAGAAACAAATTGAAAAAGGTGAAGCTCTTGCTGCAATGGAAAAGAGCATTAGTGATATGAAATCAGAATATGATGATTTTGCCAGACTTAGGGAAAAAGAACATATTGATGAGTTACTAATTCGTGATGCAGAAGCGCTTAAAAATATTAATGAGACGATATTTGATCTCACTGAACTAATAAGAAAACGTGAAAGACTAATATTTACACCTTTTGTATTATTAAGTGTAGCAGGGATAATTGCATTTATCCTAAATAATGTAATACCTGATTGGCAAAATACCGAACCATTTATTTATATAATTGAACTAATTCCGCTAATAATAACTGCTGTAATTTATATAATTACTGGTAAAACAATAAAATTTAGTGAATCAATTAGTAATATAAAGAAAATAATAAATAGGAGGAATCTATACAAATTACATAATAAAGAGTCAGATAAAAATAATATTGAAGAAAGAATACGGAATCTGAAAAGAAAAAAAGACAGCATTATTGATTAACTGACAGCTAACAATCGCTTCGACCTGATAATCCGGCCTGTCATGGTTCGTGCTTAATAATTGAGACACGAACCACGCCAGTCTCGGATTACAGGTCAAGCGTATGTTAGGACGCCTCGCTTCGCTCGCGATAGAGGTTTAAAAATGAAGATTGCTGCGCTGAAGAGGCCGC
>LNGC01000207.1 GCA_001587715.1 Candidatus Methanofastidiosum methylothiophilum
GTTTTAATAGACAAGGATGGAAAAAAGATACCTATACTTAAGTCTGTAATACCTGTGAAGCTTTCCGGAAAAGATCATCTTATTGAAAGTTTTGTAGATCTTACTAAAATAAAGGAAGCCGAAAAGAGTTTAATCCAGGCAAAGATAGCTGCAGAGACAGCTAATCGTGCCAAGAGTGAATTCCTTACAACTATGAGCCATGAGCTTAGAACACCTCTCAACTCCATCATAGGGTTCTCCGATCTGCTGTTACTTGGTGGTGCTGGAGAGACTACAGATATTCAAAAGAAATTCCTGGATAACATTTCCACCAGCGGGAAAAATTTGCTATCAATTATAAACGGTATCCTCGATATCTCCAAAATAGAAGCAGGTAAAATGGAGTTAAACTACGAATTGTTTAACCTATATTCCACAATGGATGAATTAAAACAACTAATAAAACCCCTTGCAGATAAGAAAGGGATTACAGTGGAATTTAATAGGGATGAAAAACCTGAAAAGATATACGCCGATCGAATAAAACTTAAGCAAATCCTGTTCAATATTGCAAGTAACTCTATAAAATTCACTCCTAAAGGTGGAAAGGTAACCATCTCTGTAGCCCAGGCACACGATAAAATACAATTTGTTGTAAAAGATACGGGTATAGGAATATCCGAAGAAAATAAAGAAAAGATATTTGCGCCTTTTACACAGCTTGATTCTAGTCTGAGCCGCTTTTATGAAGGAACAGGAATAGGTCTTTTCCTGGTAAAACAATTTGTAGAGATGCATGGCGGCAAGATCTGGTTTGAAAGTGAAGTGGGGAAAGGCACAGTTTTCGCCTTTGAGCTGCCTTTGAAAAATGAAACCTCTGCGGATCCAAAATAAAAATAGAGAGAAAAAGTAAGATAAGGATATCTCTATAGAACTATTCTTTCCGCAGTAAAATGGAATTTAGAAAACTGGCAAGCAAATCTGAAAGGTTTGACAGTGGTTTCAAAAAACTTCCCGAAGTAAGCATATATGGATTATAATAGCTTTGAACATATATTTTCAGCGAAATCCTTTTTAAATAGCGTAATATAATAAAATATAAAGAAAATATACAAAACATATATAATTATTTGTTTAAGATGTAATCCGTAATCATTATATTATGCTATTCACACTAAACCAAAAATTTCTGCAACGTTTACAAGATAAAAGAAAATCATCGTTTACACATTTCATCCTAATTATCTAATGCATTTGACTCTCCGGAAAAATGTACATCATAATAAATCTATGAGGCGATGATGTGTTCGAAAACAATATTCAAGAAAGCAAAGCCCACAGTGAGAAGTACTTAAGTATTCTCCAAAAGTCCCTGGATATTGTATTCTGGTCTGCAACATATCCTGAGCTTAAACTCCTTTACATCAGTCCCTCAGCTGAAGAAATATTTATGTTGAACACGCAGGAGATTATTAACAAAAGCAAGCTCTGGTATAAACATGTACATCCTGATGACATGCACATTATAGAAACTGCGGCAAAACAACTAGAGCTAATTGGAGAGGTTTCTGTAGAATATCGTATTTTAAGGAGCGATGGAAGCATTTGTTGGGTAAGGGATAGCTCCGAGGTAACTTACGATGAAGATAATATTCCTTTGTGTGTAGAAGGAGTTATAATAGATATTAGCCAACACAAAAAGGCTGAAGAAGAACTCCGCCTTAGAGAAGAGCGATTAAAAAGTCTTATTTCAATTCTCCAATATAGAACGGATTCAGTTCAAGGTTTCCTTGACCATGCACTAAATAAAGTGATTCAACTTACTCAGAGCAAGATCGGCTACATATACCATTATAACGAGCAACGAAAGGAGTTCACTCTCAACACATGGTCAAAGGATGTGATGAAAGAGTGTACAGTTTCTAATCCTCAGACAATATATAAACTCGAGAAAACAGGCATATGGGGAGAAGCAGTCCGACAGCGTAAACCAATAATAGTAAATGACTTCCAGGCCACTAATCCTTTGAAAAAGGGGTATCCTCAAGGACATGTTGAACTTTACAAGTACATGACAATACCGGTGTTAAAAAATGGAGAGATAGTTGCTGTTGTCGGAGTAGCCAACAAAGAATCGGATTATAATGAAAACGACATGCTTCAGCTTACTCTGCTTATGGATTCTGTATGGAATGTTGTTGAACAGAGAAAAGCTGAAGAAGTGCTGAAACAGACCGAAGAGTACATCCAGGCATATAGTCTCCTGCAGGGAGTCTTTGAAAGCCCTAAGGATGTTACCATATTTGCCATTGACAGAGCTTACCGATACATTGCCTTCAATAAAAATCATCTGTTAAGAATGGAGCTTACATTTGATGCCAAGATCGAGGTTGGGGTTAGTATACTCAGTTATATCAAAGACCCTG
>LNGC01000208.1 GCA_001587715.1 Candidatus Methanofastidiosum methylothiophilum
CAAAATGTCATTGAAATCACCAACATAGATGAAATCTCTGTATTTAAATACTTTTTGAAATGTTAACTATATTGCCTAGATTTCAGTTATATATATAGATTCTAACAAAGAATTTTAAAATTATAATAATAAAATAAAAATATTATTTTAATGAAAATTTTAGTAATTTCAAAAGATTTAAAAAGATTGTAGTTTGAGTTATTTATAGGATACTCATGATTAAAGTCAAACTATATGCAGAATATCGGGATATGTTAGGAAAAAACGAGATAGATGTACCGTGTGAACAAATGACTTTCAAAGAAATTATTGAATATATCTCAAGTAATTATAAAAAAGAATTTCTAAACGCAGCTATCCAAAATGGAAAAATTAATGAATATATGCTCGCAATGGTTGACGATAAAATGATTATGTCAATAGAAGAAACTATTAAAAGCGGCGAAATCTTAAAAATACTTGCTACTGCCCATGGAGGCTAAAATATCTTATTTTTATAAAAAAAGTGCTATTTGAGATTTAGGAATTGTTATGCGTTACTAATTAACTTTATTAGTGATTCAAAGGTATTTAATGCCTTATTTTTTTAGTCTCTGAAACAATTATACCCGAAACTTTAAAATATATATCAAAGTATTGAAGTTCGATAAAGATGAAAGTATGGATTGACATATCAAATACGCCACATGTAAACTTCTTTAAAGGCATTATAAAGGATTTTGAGTCAAGAGGCCATGAAACTTTTGTTACTTCTAGAGATTTTGATGGACTTTCAGCTTTGTTAAATTTACATGGAATAAAGCATACTGTAGTCGGTAAACATGGCGGATTTTGTAAAAAATCAAAACTAGTTGAGAGTTCAAAGAGAATTCTTGAACTTTCTGAGATAATTAGCAGTGAAGACATTGATTTAGCCCTATACAAGCATTCAGTTGAAGGGGCCAGGGTGGCATATGGGCTTGGGATCCCATCAATCTGCGTACTAGACAATGAAACAGCTATTGCACAAAATAAGCTCATGTTACCTTTATCTTCCAAAGTAATTGCTCCAGATGCAATTTCTATGGAAGAAATAACGAGATTTGGAGTTGACGAAAGTCAAGTAATCCGTTTTAATGGGTTTTGTGAAATTGCAAATATTAGTGATTTTAAATATGATGATTCTTTTATATCTCAATTGGGTCTTTCAGAGGATAAATTTACAATTGTTATGAGGCCAGAGCCTGTAAAGGCAAATTATTACAATGGTAACAAAGATAAAACTATTATTAAGGCGATACTTGAAAAAACAAAATCCTTGACAGATTACCAGTTTGTAGTCTTTCCAAGATTTGATGAGCAGAAATCTGTTTTTAACTATGATAATGTAATCGTCCCCGAGGAACCTGTTGACGCCTTGAGTCTTATGAGTTATTCTGACCTTGTCATAAGTGCAGGGGGGAGCATGAACAGGGAAGCTGTAGCTCTAAATACCCCCGCTCTAACTACATATCCAGAAAAACTTTTGGCAGTTACAAAGAAAATGATAGAACTAGGCCTTAAAATTCATCTTCTGGATCCAGAGAAGATAACTAAATTTATAGAGAAGGATAACAATTTAGACATATATCACGATAACAATAAAAAAATAATCTCAAAACTTGAAAATCCAATAGAAGTGATATCAAGAGAAATTAAATCTCTTGGTATCTAAGGATTTAAGTTTGAATCTTTTCTGATATTTCCCCTGTAATAGGATGCAAATATACCTATAAATGATAAACCAGTAAATATGCTAAAGGCTATCTTAACTGCTGATAAAAAAACAGAATGGTATTCGGGTGTTATCCCAACTCTCCCTATTATCAAAGCAAAAACGACCATTGAGATAGCCATGCTTGTCATTTGCCCAATTAGTCTCATTGTACCGACCATTGCAGAAGCTATACCATAAAATTTTTTCTCAACAGAACTCATTATGGAATTCATATTTGGGGATGAAAAAAGGGCATATCCAAATCCAACTAGTATGGAATTTATTACTATACTCAATATGCTTGTAGTTTCATTGAGAAATGAAAATATTAGAAGCCCCACAAAAGTTATACACATACCAGTAGTTGCAACGACTCTAGGTTCTACCCTATCTGAGAGTTTTCCTGCATAAGGGGAAAAAATAGCCATGACTATAGGCTGGGACAGTAAGATTAACCCTGCCTTTTGCGGTCCAAGGTCTTTGATATATTGCAGATACAAACTCAACAAAAAAGTAATTCCAAAAGTAGCGCTGTAGTGTATCAAGGCGGCCATATTTGAGAAGGTAAAACCTCTATTGTTTCTAAAAATCCTTACATTTAGCATAGGGCTATCAAATTTGACTTCCCAATAGACAAATATTAAGATAAATATGATCCCAAATAAAATG
>LNGC01000209.1 GCA_001587715.1 Candidatus Methanofastidiosum methylothiophilum
GCTGCTTTTTTTGGTGTTGGGCGCTTAATAGGCTCTGTATTGTCTGGAAATCGCTCTTGAATCTGTTTTTTCTTCTCTTCTAGCCTTTTCAGCCTCCAAAAAATATCCAACTCTTCATCATTCATATATTATCGCCAGCGCATACACATAGTGTAGTTACCAATATATAAAGATTTATGTTTTAAATCTTAACATCAATACCCAATTTCTCTATAATTTCTTTGTATCTGTTCCTAACAGTAACTTCTGTGACTTTTGCTACCTCTGAAACAGCCTTCTGGGTCCTTCTTTCGCCCTCCATTATGGCTGCTAAGTATATAGCTGCTGCACAGACACCTGTTGGACCCCTTCCTGATGTAAGACCAACCTTTATTGCGCCTTCTAATATATCCTGTGCTTTTCTCTGGACCTTTCCTGAAAGCCCTAACTCAGTGGCAAATCTTGGAATATAATCCACTGGGCTTGTTGGATAAAGTTTTATCTCTAGTTCCCTTGTGATAAACCTGTAGCTTCTGCCAATTTCTTTTTTATCTACCCTAGAATGCTCTACAATCTCATCCAGAGTTCTTGGGACTTTGTATTCTCTGCACGCTATGTATATACATGCGGAGGTAACAGATTCTATTGATCTGCCTCTAATAAGCCTCTTGTCAACTGCTTTTCGGTAAACCATTGCTGCACCCTCTCTAATATTTCTTGGTAGGTGCAAGTGAGAAGAGAGTCTATCAAGTTCTGTTAAAGCAAAAGCTAAATTTCTGTCCTTGGCATCGGCAACTTTAATTCGTTTATGCCATTTCCTCATTCTATATATCTGGGCTCTCCTACCGGCACTGATATCCCTTCCGTGGATATCCTTGTTTTTCCAGTCAATCATGGTGGAAAGACCCTTATCATGAATAGTGTAGGTCATTGGCGCCCCTACTCTACCCCTTTTCTCTCCTTGTTCATGGTCAAAAGCTCTCCATTCGGGACCCGTGTCAATAATATCCTCTGAAATTACAAGACCGCATTCGTCACAAGTAACTTCAGCCCTAGAATAGTCTCGAATAAGTTTATGACTCCCGCACTCTGGGCAAACATGAACTTTTTTCGTCTCAGTTTTCTCCATAGTATATAAGGCAACCAAAACCTTTATATAGCTTTTGGTAATAATAAAAACTCTAATTATACCTTATAATCAGATTTTCTTTGTTCTTTGTAGTCTTTAATTATTTTAAGAAGTTTATCTGACTCTTTTTCTTTTTTAAGAACTAATAATTGTTCTTTTTTAATTTTATAGACCAAGTCAAAGCTTTCTTTGTCTAGTATAACGAACTTCGAAATAACCTCCATTTTTATATCTTTCGAATCGATTATCGGTATTTCAACATCGATTAGCTCTTCTTGTGCCTGGTGTGATATTTTGCCTAAAATCAGAACAGCTTTGACCTTTATCTCAGATAACATCTTAGAGGCTTCTGCACCTCCACCGGTAGCGTCTTTTAAGTAAACTACATCACCTTCTGTAAGGTCTTGATTCTTTACTAGATTTCTAATTCCATCGATAGAAAATACAGGTAAAACTTTGCCAATGATTATGTCCTCAGACTCCATTAGTGGCTTTAATTCTTTCAGTCTCTTGTTTTCCTCTGCCAACAGATTAACCTTAGTTTTTAGAATATCAACGCTTTTTCTTAAAGAAGTGATCTCAAAATTCTTAGTTTTTATGACGTTTTCCTTCAAAGCCTCTTTTTTCTGCCTGTCTAGTATATCAAAAAGCTTTCTTTCAAGTGACATTATCGTTGAGTCCTTCTCCTGAAGTTTCTTATTTAGACCAACGTTTTCAGATTGAATTTTTTCAAAATCCTTTTTTAGGATGTTCTGCTTCTCTTTGTAATTTTCGATTATTTTTGATTGCTCTAGTATTATATCTTCTGGATTTCTCTGTTCAACCTTTACCTCATCTTCTTTTTCCTTCAAGTCTTCTTTGATCTTATCAAAAGCTTCTTTGATGGGCATGCCTTTGATGACTTCACCTATTATTCTTGAACTGTAAGGGGATAGTTCTTGAGGTATTTTGGATTTTATTTGGATAAATTTATTTTTATAATGGAGATACGCCTTTAGTGCTGCTGAAAGTGAGTCCCTTTCATGGGCATTTGTTGCTTCATGGTCCTTTGATAGCTCATTTTTTTCTTTTACAGGGATTGAGAGAGAAGGTATGTACAGAATAGAGTCAAAAGAGGTGCTAAGTTTTTCGATATAGCCGGAGGGCGGGTTTACATCGGACCCAAATATCAGAGGATAGCCATATTTTCTAATCTCTTCCTTTACATCTGACATTGAAAAACTTCTCTTTGAAGTAATTGCAAGAACATTTCCCTCAAG
>LNGC01000210.1 GCA_001587715.1 Candidatus Methanofastidiosum methylothiophilum
TAGACGATAGTTTAATCTTTTTAGAAAGATTTAAATATTCTTTTCCAAAATGGTGTTTATGAATAGGAAGCTTAGAATGGGTATTTCACTTTCTCTTGTTTTATTTACCTTAACGTTATTTATAGCTTATGTTGCAGCTGAAACTAGTTCAAATTCTCAGCACTATAGATTTCAGATGAAGTTTTTGGGAACAGAAGGAACTGTAAGGCCAGATGAAAATCTTAGAATTTCAGATGTTAGATTTATTATAAATAGAGATACAATTACACTAAAGATGAATGTATATATCCCAAGGAATTCCGGCATAGATAAGATGGAAATATCTTTTGTCAATGACCCTGACAGGTCAAAAAGATTTTTCCTTGAGCCTGCCGAGGCCAAAGGGGTAGTGAGCTCAATTAAGCCACTTTATATGAATGCGGCCGAATCTTACTTTTTAAGAGACGGTGATGTAAATAGGAAAGTTTCACTCCTAACTCTTACATATAAGAGGGTAGGGGATTATTATTACCAGTTGCCCCTAAATGCAACAGTTGATTCGTTTTACGGCGAATTTTGGATAGTCTTCGATAAGGGTACAGATGATCCTTCAATCCTACTTGAAAATAATAACATTAACATATCTTTTTCATACCCTTATGGTGAAGCAGGTATAAATGGGATTAAAGTTCCTGACGATTATACGATAGCTACAGTTACTCCAGAAACAACTGAAAGAGTAAAATCTTTCATTGTCTATTACTCTGCACCTCCAACTAGTGTATTCATTGAAGCTGTAAAAGGTCAGGCAGAGCCAACCCCGTTAGAGAAGTTAAGTTTGTGGGGTAATTCGAACCTTGGTATATTTCTTATCATTTTCACCTTCATATGTGGTGTAGATTCTTCAATGGTCTTCCTTTCAAGCTGGAAGAAATCGTGGGGAGTAAAGAAAAATGTTAAAGTTACAATTAAAAAAGAAGAGTGCGATGAAAGACCACCTCCACCCGATAGAACAATTAGGCCAAGACCTATACCAGCGCCTGTAGAAAGAGAAAGGCCGCTAAGAAGAGAAGAGCCGACTAGCAGATACCACCCATACGGTAGAGTAGACAGCACAAAAGACCTAATTGACGACATCAAAAGACTTGAAAAAGCAATGGAAGATTATGAAAACTCAGTCAAATCAAGAAAGAAGTAAAAAGTTGGAAGATATCATGGATGATAAAAAAGCTGTGGGCCAGTATGCAGCATCTTTAGTAAAAGACGGGGATGTCGTTGGGCTTGGAACGGGCAGCACTACCGCATTTACAATAAAGGAACTTGGAAGAAGAATTAAAGAAGAGGGAATTTCAATTTATGGTATACCTACCTCTTTTCAGGCAAAACTTTCGGCTGTAGAGTCAAATATCCCTATTACAACTCTTGACGAGCATGATATTGACATAGCTATTGACGGTGCAGATGAAGTGGACCCTACTCTGTGCCTGCTAAAAGGTAGAGGGGGAGCTCTCTTACAGGAGAAGATAATTGACTACAATGCAGAAAGATTTGTTGTCGTTTGTGAAGAGAGAAAACTTGTAGAAAAACTTGGAAAAAATTTCCCAGTTACTATTGAAGTATTCCCACTTGCTTATAGAAAAGTCTTTGAAGCGCTGTCCTCTTTTGGGAATCCTGTCTTAAGAGACGGCGGAAAGAAAGATGGCCCCGTGATGACCGATAATGGGAACTTCATAATTGATCTATTCACATCAGTTGAGAATCCTAAATCTATGGAAAAGGAACTAAATGACATACCGGGCATATTTGAAAACGGTATATTTACTTCAAAGTGTGAAGTAGTGTTCATGAAAAATGGGAAGATAGTAGTTCTAAGATCATGAAATAACTTATATAATAAAAAAATAAATAAAAACAGGTGATAGAATGAAAGAGTACGCTAAGGAAATAAAGTTCAATGTTCCAGAAAAAAGTGACATAGATAAAGGATTGATGGATATGCTAAAGTTCTTCTTGGATACAGAGTCAAAGGTCAAAATCTACCTTTATCTCTTAAAAAAGGGAAATTCAACGTATGACAGCATTGCCGAGGGAACCTCAATATACCCAAGTATGTGTCGCGAATCTTTATCATCGATGGAGCAAATGAAGGTTGTTGAGAAAACTCAAGAAGACCCAGAGAAATATACCGCTGTAGCCCCATCAAAGCTTGTAGACCGAAAGATAGGACAGCTTGAAAAAGAACTTAATGATTTCCTAAAACTTGAAGAGGTATTAAAGGAAAAAAAGGAGATTAAAACGCCCATACTTCCCTTCAAAATAAAGATTGAAAGGGTTGAAAATGTGGATAACAAAGATTGAGGAATGAAATCTATTGATAAGGATAGATAG
>LNGC01000211.1 GCA_001587715.1 Candidatus Methanofastidiosum methylothiophilum
TGATCCTACCCCCATATAGTAGATAAAAAGAAAAGCAACTATATTTAGTAAAAATAAAAAATATAGGAGCTCAAAAATGTCAGAAAAAAGAAGAAGTTACGATAAAGAATTTAAGATATCAGCAGTAAAGCTGGTTCTGGAATCAGAAAAAAGTGTAGAAAGCATTGCTTCAGATTTGGGTGTAAGCAGTAACACATTATTTAACTGGAAGCGTAAGTATCTGGAAGATGCCAAGAATGCCTTTCCTGGCAAAGGGAAAATGAAGCCAGAAGACGAAGAGCTGCGGAGAGTAAAAAAAGAGTTACTAAGAGTAACAATGGAGCGCGATATTTTAAAAAAAGCTTTGGGATACTTTGCCAAGATAAAGGAGTAAGATATATGTTTATCAAAGAGACTAGGAAACAATATCCCTTAGCCCTTGTTTGTGAAGTATTGCAGGTAAGCCCATCAGGTTATCATAAATGGCTCAAGAATAAAGTAGGATTTAGAGCAAAAGAAAATCAAAGAATACTAGAGATCATCAGATTTCATCACAACAAAAGCAAGGCAACATACGGATTGCCAAGAATATATGCAGCAATCAGAAGAGAAGGACTATTTGTAAATAAAAAAAGAATAGCCAGACTAATGAGGGTCAATAATATTAAGGCTAAAACAAACAGAAGGTTCAGAGTAACAACAGTTCAAAACTCAAAAGCACAGGCAAGTGAGAACTTACTTAATCAGAATTTTACTGCATCATCATCAAACAAGATCTGGACAGGTGATATAACTTATCTGTGGACAAATGAAGGCTGGGTTTACGTGGCAGTTGTAATGGACGTTTACTCAAGAAAAATAGTTGGCTGGTCAATAGACAGCATCATATCGGCAGAACTTGTTGTGAGGGCTCTAATGATGGCTTTAGTTCACAGAAATCCGGAAAGAGGAATAATCTTTCACTCAGACAGAGGTAGTCAGTATACGAGTAGTTCATTCAGGGAAATACTAAAAAACTATGGAATAGTTCAATCAAATAGTTCAACAGGCAACTGTTACGATAATGCAGTAACCGAATCATTTTTTCATACATTAAAAACAGAGTTGACTTACTGGGAAAAATATCAGACAAGAGAAGAAGCTAAAAGAAGTATTTTTGAATACATTGAAATCCATTACAACAGAAGGAGGCTTCATTCTTCTTTAGGATATTTATCACCAGTGGAATTTGAGGGAAAAAACAGAAGAGAATTAATTGAAAATGTTGCTTAACTTAATGTGTACTTTTAGGGGGTAAGATCAATACTTGGTAAAGAAATAGCAACTTTGGTTAACGAAGAAAAAGATGCCGGATATTATGAAGTAAATTTCGATGCAAGCTTGCTTGCAAGCGGTGTTTACATTTATAAATTACAAGCTGGTGATTTTGTAAGCTCGAAGAAGATGATACTTTTAAAATAAATTTCAACCTCGAATATGGATTCCTGCTTTCGCAGGAATGACAGTTTTACATTTTATATAAAACCGAAAAAGGCGATTTAAGATTAATCGCCTTTTTTTATTTCAGTCAATGATAACCTCAAGTTCTGTATTTATATCAAATACTTTATTTTAATAAGTATAATTATCTATAACTTTTTGCAAAATGTCTTTCTACAAAAACCACAAAGAAAAATTAGAGCTTATTAAATCGGGCACACTGAGTCTTGCAGAAAATGTAAAACATTTTCTAAAGAATATTGAAGAACAAAAAGATCTTAACGCTTTTAACTTTGTTTTTAATGATGAAGCAATTGAAACAGCAATTGATATGTCTAATAGTTTGTGTACTGTAATTTTTCCTAATAAAGAAGAAAAAATATTCAGCACAGAATATTCTTGTCCCAAGTGTGGGTTTTCTTTTCCAGAAATAGAGCCAAGGCTTTTTAGTTTTAATAGTCCTTATGGTTATTGTCCTTTTTGTAATGGATTGGGAACCGAAAGTATTTTTAGCAATAATCCTTGTCCAATTTGCAAAGGAAAAAGATTAAATGAAAATGCTTTGAGCGTAAAGATTGATAGTAAAAATATATGGGATATTACTAATTTTACAGTTAAAAAAGGATTAGAATTTTTTGAGAAGTTGGAAAATTCTTTAAGCGTTAAAGATAAAGAAATCGCTCAAATTATTATTAATGAAATAAAAAATAGATTAGGATTTATGTTAGATGTAGGTCTTCACTACATTGAACTAAGCAGAAAAGCAGGAACTTTGTCTGGAGGAGAGTCTCAAAGAATAAGATTAGCATCTCAAGTAGGAACGAAACTAGTTGGAGCTTTGTATGTATTAGATGAACCAACAATAGGGCTTCATCAAAAAGATAACGAAATGCTCGTT
>LNGC01000212.1 GCA_001587715.1 Candidatus Methanofastidiosum methylothiophilum
CAATATCAATATTAATTTATTATCAAGCTGGGGAAAGAATCCATTGTTGCTCTACATTTTGCACATATTTCTTCTTGGATTATTTGTCATGCCTCCTTATAGCTGGTGGTACAAGGAAGCTCCAATTTTGTTATTGTTTATTGAGACTATCGGATTAATTGGTATCTTAAGTTGGATTGGGCTTTACCTTGACAATAAAAAATGGTATTTCTCATTATAAAAAATAAATTATTTAGATATGTATGAAGTCC
Organism: Candidatus Methanofastidiosum methylothiophilum; assembly: GCA_001587715.1. Taxonomy (GTDB): domain Archaea; phylum Methanobacteriota_B; class Thermococci; order Methanofastidiosales; family Methanofastidiosaceae; genus Methanofastidiosum. Next base: position 252 of record LNGC01000212.1, read on the forward strand.
ATTCTGAGGGCGCAGGTGGATTTGAGCCTAGTAATTCTCTCCATTTTTCATCGGTCAATCTGTCGTTCATCGGATGCTTAAACTCATAGTAAGTCATAACAGGGCCAACACCGAGGAATATTTTCCCATTTGGAAATGTGTAAGCAACAACTATTAAATCAACATATCCAACCCCTTCTTCAAGAACTTTGCCAGTATTTCCTTCGGTATGAACATCAGCAACGATAGTTGTCTTTTTTGCATTTTCTTCCACGCTGTAAATTGTACTGTTCAATTCATCCCCAAAGTCTTTGATAAAGTTGTAGTCCTCTTGGGTAAGATTTTCTCCATTTAGCTCTTTTTCTGAGATTGTGATTAATCTTTCAAGTATTCTGTCTAGATTTTGAAGTCTGTACCTTGAGCTATCATCAAGAACCTTCATTTCTTCTAATCCTTTGTTGGTCATCCTAGTCAAAGCAAGCAATCTGTTATAAAACTCTGGAACAGGTTCAACATAGCCAGTCACAGTTTCTTCTTCCGTAGGGGGGACTGCAGATGTTTCCCTTGCCGTATAACTCTGCTTTGCATAAAGAATAGTATCATGTCTTAATTCTGTCCAGGATGCTAGACTAGTTGTTAGCTCTTTATCGTTCCATGCTTCGGTCTGCATAAAAGTTGGATAGCCAGTACCGTATTCACCCAGTAATGATTTTAGAGAGTAAAGCCACGACCAGTAAAGATTTCTATTCCAATCCTCAAGAGAAAATGAATCGAACTCTTTCTTGAGTAGGGCAACTTGGGTATCATAATCCTTATACTTTGAATCATTCATGTTCTCAAGATGATGCTTTGCCCTATCTGATCCCAGGATATGCATTACATCAAGACCTCTTGGAAATCCCCTAATCGGCCTTCCTGCTCCAGAATAGACCAGAGTAAATGGTCTTACATCTTCTTCGCCCATATATTCGCCAGTATATGTACCTACGAGATTTGAAAACATGTAAGAGTCAGGGATAAATCTTTGGCCCATTAATCTAAATCCTTTTGTATTATCAAGGCATTGGTCAGCTTGATCAGGAGAAAATGGTGGGAATAGATTACAGTCACCTGTTCCACCATATATCTTTGGTGGGGAATATTCTGCAAGTTTTGTTTTGATCTTAATTACGCTTTCATCATTTAGAGCATTTGGATTGAATTTTCCATTAAAAACTGAACCTAAAGATTCGAGATATTCATATGGCCCAAGGTCATCTGAAAATCCCACATAGAAAGATGTGACATTGTATATTCTATCCCATTTTTCTAATAAGTCGCCGTCAGAGGCAAGATGGTAAGTGATAAGAGAAGCTTCAATTGTCTGTATCTTTGCATCGTAAGTTGATATCAAGGCCTTGCATGGTGGAATATCTGGGCAAGATTTTCCAGGTGGCACTTGATCAGTTCCTTTTAATAGCATTGACATTCTTCCGTACCACATCAGTGCCCTGAAATAATTTTTTAGCTTCTCCGATCTTGTATAATGGCCCCTTGGGATATATTGGGAGTAATCTTCAGTATATATGAAAAGAGGAGAGGTTGAGAATCCTTCATGTTTTTCTATAAGTTCAAGCTCTTTTTCAACATCCTTCTTAGCAAAATCCGGCACTGAAAAAGAATACTTCTTTAGATCCTCAGTTTCAAAGTAGTTATCTCCACACTCCCACTTTTCCTTGTAAGGGCATATTTGATCCTTTTTAGGTGAGAGAAGGGTCAAAGCAACAGAGAAAAAAACTATATTGCGTCTTGAAGCCTCTTTTAGATCACCATCAAATGAGTCATATTCTTCAATTGAAGTTTCTTGAAGGGACTTTGAAATATCCCATATAGCATCATAGAATTCTCTTTCTTCAATCTGCCTTAGAGTTTCATCAAACTGTATATGGTAAATATGGAGAAGGGAGTCTGTCGTGATGAAAATGGGCATATCATAATTCTTTATTGTTTCATATGGCGTGATAATATTTTCTTCTTCTTGATTAAATGGATTATTTATCACAACAAATCCATTCTTTCTGAGAAGAGATAGATCATTTTCATCTAGTTTCAATTTGGAC
>LNGC01000213.1 GCA_001587715.1 Candidatus Methanofastidiosum methylothiophilum
TGCCACCACCAGTAGTTATAGGATGCAGAAAGTATTACTACTGACAAGAGGCCTACCTTCTTTCCAAAAAGATCTCTTGAAACAAAGAAAGTTGAAAGAAGTGAGACTGGATATATAAGTATCCCGTAAAACTTCTGGATTGATACCCAATCCATACCAAAAATATTAGTGGCTGCAAAAAGTAAATGGAGAAACGGTGGATAGAGGTGCGGCCTGCCTATCGGGGCAAACTCATAGTAATCCCATAAAAATATTTTGTGGTCAACAAACATCCTTGCTATAACAAGATGATATGACCAATCTTTTTGATCGGCAGGGAGTTGAGAAATATTCAAGATTAAAAGAATAGTCTGAAAAATAATAACTGACAAAGCAGCAATATCAAGAACTGACAGGTTTCTTTTCATTTAATTTATTCTAAAGAAATATTTTAAATAGTTTCCGATTTTCAACAATATATATTTAAATTGGAATCTAGAAAACCTATTGGTGACTTTATGAACTTCCTTTTTGATGAGGATAAAAAGAAAGGCAGCTATGAAGTTGAAACTTTGAAAGATTCTATCAGGCGGATTAAGAATAATCTCGATATTATCTATAGGGAGATAGAGGAAATCGAAAGAAGGGTCTTTAATGAAACTGACCTTTTTGAAATAAGAGAAAATAACCATGACGATTTTGTTAAAAACGCAATAAATAGAAAAAGGCCCACTCGCATGGATAAAGAAGTTTCTTCATTTGAAGCAGATGACGGCCCTCGCTCATTTGGCGCTAATGATTTTGCCAAAAAGCTTGAAGAGTACGACGGATAATCTCTTTGTTTTTTTAATTGTCAATTTTATCTTTTTAACCGTTAAATTTATAAAGGATTAATTTCACTTTATATTAGGTTAACTTAATGTTAATATATTAATGAGGTATTTAAAATGAAAGAAAATAATGAAATGGAACTTGTTGTAGGGAGCGCAGAAAAGCTCGATGTGGGTAAAGGTATTGTAAGGATTGACCCCGATGCAATGAGAAAGATGTATCTAAATTACGGCGAGATTGTAAAGATACAGGGCGAGAAAGTAACTGCTGCAAAGGCTCTGCCGGATATAGAAGAGGGTTCTGGAATAATCAGAATGGATAGCATAATCAGGAAGAACTCTGGAGCTTTACTTGGAGACAGGGTTAGCGTTTCAAGGGCAGAGATTAAGGAAGCAAAGGCGATTACTCTTGCTCCAATGCAGGCTGATATGCAGTTTTCAGGGGACCTTTCATCATACTTCAAGGAGAAGTTCTCTGATATCCCAATTGTTCAAAATAACGTTTTTGTCTTTGAAATCTTTAATAGGAGCCTTCCATTTGTCGTAACAAAAACAAATCCCAGAGGTATCCTAAAGATAATTCCATCAACTAAGATCACAATTTCACCTAAACCTGTGTCAGAATCAGAGATATCAAAAATGCCTGACGTTACATACGAAGACATAGGTGGACTTAGGGATGAGATCCAGAAGATTAGGGAAATGATTGAGATGCCTATGAAGCATCCCGAAGTATTCTCAAAATTAGGCATTGACCCCCCAAAGGGAGTTTTACTGTATGGCCCTCCTGGAACGGGTAAAACTCTCCTCGCAAAGGCACTTGCAAATGAGATCAACGCATACTTCACCTCTATTAATGGTCCGGAAATAATGAGTAAGTACTATGGTGAATCTGAGGAGAACCTTAGAAAGGTCTTTGAAGATGCTGGAGAAAACTCACCGGCCATAATATTCATAGATGAGATCGATGCAATTGCCCCAAAAAGGGAAGAGTCAAAAGGCGAAGTTGAAAGAAGGGTAGTTTCTCAGCTTCTGACATTAATGGATGGACTTAAGACTAGGGGCAAAGTAGTAGTGATTGCAGCTACAAACTTGCCGGACACAATTGATCCAGCCCTAAGGAGACCAGGGAGATTTGACAGAAATTGAAATTGGTGTTCCCGATGTAAATGACAGAAAAGAAATCCTTCAGGTCCATACAAGAGGTATGCCAATAACTCAAGATGTAAATATCTCACATTATGCCTCAAAGACACACGGTTACAGCGGTGCAGATCTTGAAGCTCTCTGTAAAGAGGCAGGGATGAAGGCTTTGAGAAGAGTTCTTCCAGATATTAGGGGCGATATTGAGATAACTCCTGATATTCTAAACAAACTTGAAGTAACAAAAAATGATTTCGATTTGGCTTTTTTAGAAGTGGAGCCTTCTGCAATGAGAGAAGCCTTAGTTGAAGTTCCAACTATAAAATGGAGTGATATCGGAGGATTGAAGGAAATAAAACAGAGATTACAA
>LNGC01000214.1 GCA_001587715.1 Candidatus Methanofastidiosum methylothiophilum
AATTATTTTTGATATATGAAAATATATTCGGCCAACCTTAAAATATTTATATGGGGTGAGCTTGATTTGATTGTGATTATATGGGATTTGTAGAAGAATTTATGGATTTTCTAAAAGAATACAAGGTAGTGGGGCTTGCAGTTGCTTTTATTATGGCAACAGCTTCAACTTCTCTAGTCAAATCATTTGTTGAAGACATTATAATGCCCATTATTACGCCTTTCATGCCTTCTGGAGGCTGGGAAACGGCTGTGGTAAATATAGGCCCTATAGCCATCAAAGCTGGATCTTTTTTAGCGCAGGTTATTAACTTTGTAATACTGGCCCTTGTTGTATTTGTCATCGCTAAAAAAGTTCTAAAAGAAGAAAAAGTTGCCAAAAAATAATTTATTATATTTTATTTTGGTATTTCAAAGGAATTCACTATTCTTCTAACTTGCCATAGAGAATATTCAACACCATAATTTTCCTGGATTAGTCTTTGGACATCCCTAGACTTTGTTAGACCCAATTCCTTTATTTTTATTCTAAGTTCTTCTTTTTTTAATTGATTGAGTTTAGGGTGCCTTCCACCTTTGAAACTAGGCATTAATTGTTCTTGACCTTTATCATTCCACTTTTTAAGCCAATGATAGCCCGTAGTTTTGGTAATTCCAATAAGATCTGAAGCATCTTCTACACTCATGCCTTTGTATAGAAATCTAACAAAGTACAATCTTTGTAAAAGTCTAACTTGCCCCTCTAACATATGGATTGTATAGTCCAATTCTTTAATTGATACATTTTTTTTAACATTATATGCCATTTTTCTTGACATATCTATTAATATATTTAATTAAGTTAAAAATGTTTTGCTCTTATAATAATCCATTAACCTTTTAAAGTATTAAAATTTTTTTAATATTAATCGATAAATTTGGAGGTGTAATTATTGATAAATTCTAAAAAATATCTAATTTATATTAGCACAATATTATTAGTATTTTCTATTGTGCTAAACACTGGATGCACTGGACAAGCAGACGAAACACAGCAAGTATCAACTGACAAAGGGACAATTAAATTTGGACTTCCACCATGGCCCGGTGTAACAGTAAAAACAGAAGTCGCTAAAGTGATCTTAGAAGAAATGGGATACAAGGTAGAGAGTAACAAATTAGATGCAGGGATAGTCTATGCCGAGATGGCAGAAGGCAATATCGACGCTTTGTTGGCAGGTTGGTTGCCTGTTACTCACAAGGAATACTGGAAAATCCACGGAAATAATCTTGAACAAGTTCATATAAACGTTCCAGAAACTTGGCTAGGATTAGCTATTCCAACGTACGTCTATGAAAGTGGCGTAAAATCACTATCTGACTTGAACGGAAAGGAAACAGAGTTTGGGTCAAGAATAGTCGGAATTGAGCCAGGAGCAGGAATAATGAATTCAACAAATGAAGCAATGAGTGCATATGGGCTCACTGGATATACCCTTAAATCAAGCAGTACTCCTGCAATGATGGCCGAAGTAGACTCTGCCATATTAAAAAATGAGTGGGTAGTATTCACAATATGGAAACCTCATTCAGCATTTGCAAGATTTGACATAAAAGAGCTAGAAGATCCCCAAGGGATATACGGCGGTGGAGATGTTGTATACACTATAGTAAGAAAAGGATTCAAAGAAGACTTTCCTGAAGCATACGCATTCTTTGAAAAGTTCCAGGTAACGCCAGAAACTCAAAGTGAATGGATACTTGAGTACAGTGATAAAGGCAGAGATCCCGCAGAAGTTGCAAAAGAATGGGTAAACAATAACAGAGATAAAGTCGAAGAATGGATTTAATAAATCCATATTTTATTTTTTATTTGAATATTTCTTTTGTTTCCTTGTACCAGAGAACAATATCCAAATGGTCAAGAGGAATCGCAATTTCTTTTGAAAATTCTCTCACAATATTTTCTAATTCTAAATATTTTTTTGGAGGTATGGCTTCAGGTATTTTTTCTATAACTCCAATCAATTTTAGATTTTTTAATATATGCCTATCAAGTATTGCTAGGTCACTACCCTTTCCAATATTTCTTAAAAAATGACTTGCTTCTTTGTGCCCCATTCCTTTAACATTTTTTACAAGCCATTCTCTAATTTCAAAAGGGGACTTATTTTTTTCAATTTCTTTCCTTAGAGTGATCTTCCCATTTGTTTTGAATAGTTCCCTTACTTCAACTATGTACTTAGCTTTCTTATACTTAAATCTCACACCGTAAAGGCAATCGAGAACTTCATCTTCACTTCCATCAATCAATACGTTTTTTTCTTTG
>LNGC01000215.1 GCA_001587715.1 Candidatus Methanofastidiosum methylothiophilum
CATATAGTTGTTTCCAAGTCTCCACTGACCGGTACAATTTTTGATTCAAGTGCTGGTGGGTTTTTTGGAAGAGAATTAAGAATGGCGGGATATGATGTTGTTGCCATCAAAGGCTCATCAGAAAAACCTGTGTATATTGAAATTGATAATGGAAATGTAGAGATAAAAGACGCATCAAATATTTGGGGTAAAAATGTAAAAGAAACTACATCAATTCTATCTAAGGATGGCTATAAAGTATCGTGTATAGGGAAAGCGGGTGAAAAATCAATCCCAATTTCTTCGATAATGAGCGAGTATACACATGCTTGTGGCAGAGGTGGTCTTGGGGCAGTTATGGGATCAAAGAAATTGAAGGCTTTTATTGTCAGAGGAAAGAAAGAACTTCAGGTATCTGACAGTGAAAAAATGAAGAAGTACATATCAGAATCAATGAGACTTCTAAATGCTTCACCGGTCGCCTCTAAAGGATTGGCATATTATGGTACCCCTTCTCTTGTAAATCTTATTAATACTATGAGAATAATGCCAACTGACAATTTTAGGAAAGTTCATTTTGAAAATGCTTACAAAGTTTCCGGAGAATATATTGCCGAAAATTATGATATCAAAAAGAAGACTTGTTACAACTGTTTTATAGCCTGCAAACGTGAGGACAGGAATCGAGGTATAGAGATACCAGAATATGAAACTATTGCAATGTTTGGGCCAAACTCAATGAATGATGATATTGAAAAGATCATACAGGCAAACTATATTTGTAATGATTATGGTGTTGATACCATTTCAGCAGGAAACGCCGTGAGCTGTTATATAGAACTAGAAGGAGATAAGGATATTGAAAAACCACTTAAAGAGATAGTGGAAGGTGGGCCTTTAAGCCAGGGATCTTATAGATATTCAAAAGGTAAGGGGAGAGAAGAGTCTTCAATGTCTGTAAAAGGATTAGAAATACCAGGGTACGACCCCAGGGGTGTTTTGGGGCTTGCATTGAGTTATGCAACTTCAAATAGAGGCGCATGTCATCTTAGAGCATATATGGTAGGGCCAGAAATACTTGGAAAACCCAAACTGATTGACAGACTATCCTTTTCTGGTAAAAGTGGACTTATACAGATATTTCAAAATATTTCGGCAACTGTCCACTCGTTGATAATGTGCCAGTTCTCATCGTTTGCATTGTCAGAAGAAGAATATGCAAATTTACTTTCCGCCAGTGTTGGCGAATTATACAGTTCTGAGGAATTTATAAAAACTGGGGAGCGGATATATAATCTTGAAAGATTATTCAATCTTAGGGAGAAAATGTCTTATGCTGAAGATACTCTTCCAGAAAGATTTTTTGGTGAAGATGGCATATCCAAAAAAGAATTTAATTCTGTACTTAGCGAATATTATACATATAGAGGGTGGGATAAAGGAGTCCCAACTTTAGATAGACTTGAATCACTTGACTTAAAAAATGAGGGGAAATTCTTATGTGGAAAGAAATAGGGAAATTTGGGAAAAAACTTGTTGAGGGTGGTTACCTTAGTTCTCATTTTGGGAATATTAGTGTTAGAGTTGGAGATAGCATTACTGTTACACGAAGTGGTTGTATGCTTGATGATATAACTGAAGCATCCGTTGTTACTGTAGACCTTCATAAACCTTCTTCTCTTGACTTAATAGCTTCAAGCGAAACTATTGTCCACAGAGAGATCTATAAACGTACTTCTGCACTTGCAATTATACATGCACACTGCCCCTTTGCAGTTATAGAATCTCTTTTGCACGATACCTCAATCGAACCATATGATTCTGAAGGAAAATTCTTTTTCCATGAAATACCAATAGTAACTGGGCATATTGGAACAAAAGAACTGGCAGAAAACGCCGCAAAATCTCTTGAAAAACATAAAGGGTGTATTGTTAAAGCTCATGGTACATTTGCAGTTGGTAAGATATTGGAAGAGGCATATGTCCATACGACTATGATTGAGCACAGTGCAAAGATAAAATATTTCTGCGACTTAAGTAAAAATAAATAATATAATTATTTTACTATAAGGACAGGAACCTTGCTATTTGTGACGACTACAGATGCTACTTTTCCAAGGGCCGATTTATTTGGCTTTGTAAATCCATACTGACCCATAATAATTAATTCATATTTTCCTTCTTCGGCTTCAGCTAAGATTTCGTTTGAAGGGGATCCTGACCTTGCTTTAGTTTTTGGCTCAAAACCAAATTTCATCAATAGTTTGTAAGCATTTTCAAGTATTTT
>LNGC01000216.1 GCA_001587715.1 Candidatus Methanofastidiosum methylothiophilum
GAAGCTTCTTTTTTATCTTCACTTTGGCGGAGCCTTATTTTTTCCCCGCCCGGAGGGTCTGGCTAACATACGCTTGACCTGCAATCTGAGCTTGGCGTGGTTCGTGCGCCAGTTATTTAGCACGAACCATGACAAGCCAGATTGTCAGGTCGAAGCGATTGTTATGTGGCTCCATTTTTTCTATAGAAATATTCGATGAACCATTGATGTATAATTCGATTTTCATATTGTCTTTGTACATTTTTTATTTCTTTTTCTAATAACTCACAGTTGTTAACATCCTTGTCAATTTCATCATCTAAATAATAACTATGGATTATTCCATCATTGAGATCCTCAAAAGAATCATTATCAATCCTTTTCCCATTACCATATCCACAATCGTTTTTATGTAATAGGTTAAAGTATATCACTCCTCCAGGTTCTGTTATTCTTATCATCTCCATTATTGATTTCTTAACATCTTCTTTTTTCATATGGAATACTGAATTATATGAGTAGGAACAGCCAAATTCATTATCCGCTTGATGAATACACCTAAAGTCATCTTTCAATATTCTTGTTCTATATTCCTTTTCCATGAATACTCTATTCGCTTGGGCTATCTGGTTTTCATCTATATCAATACCAACTGTTTTATACCCATTTTTTTCGAAAATTTGTATCGGAGGATTATTTCCACCAGCTCCACAGTCTATAGCTTTTTTACTAACTGAGTAATATTCTGAAAAGAATAGTGCTTTATATACGGAAACTGCTCTTGTACTAAATACACTATTGTTCATCAATACGACTCCTGCCAAATTATTGTCCGTCGGTCCACATAACATACGCTTGACCTGTAATCCGAGCCTGGCGTGGTTCGTGCGCCATTATTTAGCACGAACCATGACAGGCCGGATTATCAGGTCTAAGCGATTGTTAGGCTAATAATTTACATATTCCGATGTATTCCTTTTTTCTACTTTCAATTATTTCTAAATATGCAATAGCTTTTGTATTCTTTTTCACATCAACAATTGTCCAATAATTATCAATAGCTTCTCTTCTTTTACCTATTGCATTTATCAATGCATCGAGTTCCTTGTATTGATTCAATAAGTAGATGCAAAAAATGACATCAAACATCATATAATAATATCGACTTTGTTTGAATGAACAATATCGAGTGTTTATGATTACATGTTTTGACTCTACATCATTCTTATAACCATCATCATCTTCGTAATCAAATGCGTCATTCATCCCTTCATAATAGCCATCAGCATTTTCATGGTATGGAGTAATATTGGTTTCATCGATATATAGAAGTTCGCAGTTGGTATAATGGTCAACCAAGTATTTACTTGCTAATGTTTCAAGATTGCTTTTCCCTTTCTCATGGAATATATCAGGATATCTCCGCATTATTATATACATTACATCACTTGGTTGGTAATAAATTAACTTACCTTCAAAATGAAATATACCATCTATCAATCCAGTCCCCAGAATTAATGCATCTCTTGCATCATCGTGATTTCTGTTTTTATGATAGTCTTTCCCATCACATTCTACACCGATTTTATATTTACCAAACTCAAGTAGAAAATCTAAATAGAAAGATGATAATGGTGTTTTTATTTCATACTGTGATTTTACTTTCACACTTGGTGATACATATTTTTCTAGATTATAAGCAAAGATATCTTCAATATCACTTTTATATGGTGGATTGTAGATATTCACTGATCGTTTGGTCATTGAAGAAATATCTTCGTCTGCCTTTACTTTAATGTTTCTGAATATTTCCATATTATCAACTCCATTTTTATTGCGAGCGAAGCGAGACAGCCTAACATACGCTTGACCTGTGAGCACGCCCGCGCGCAATGAAGGGGTAGGGCGCGCGGTTGGCGCCATTTCTGCGGGAAGATTTTAGCAGAAATGGTGCCAAAGTGCGAATCAGGTCTAAGCGGTTGTTAGGACTATTCTCTTATTTCAATTTGCTTTTCATTTTGCATTGAATTATTGACTAATTCACCTTTTTCGTTTTATTCCAATTCAATTCTCATTTTATGCTTTTATCATCCACCTTTTTATTATTGCCATTATACTAATATTCTCAAATACCTTCATATGCTTGAAGATCATTCCATTTCAATTTTGCGATTTCATTTAGATGATTAATATGCATAGTACTTTTAGAAATTCTAATGATCTTCATAGTATCTTCAATACTTGAAATATTCATTTCGAATATCATGAATTTCAATTTTCGTG
>LNGC01000217.1 GCA_001587715.1 Candidatus Methanofastidiosum methylothiophilum
GGATAAGTATGGAGTGTCACAAAGACACCACGATTTGATTTAAAAGAATCAGGGATATCTTGTATTTCTATATTTTTTCTTGTTGCAATATATGACTCAATATTCTTCCTTGCGAAAAATACAAGTTTTTCCCCTTCCTCTAAATTATACATTAAAGATAATTATTTAAGTCAATATAAATAGTTTTTGCATATGGTGATTTTATCGAAGCCGTAATACTCGCTGCAGGAAAAGGTGTGAGACTTTCACCCCTAACAGATGAAATACCAAAACCAATGTTACCTTTAGGGGATACTACTATACTTGGCAATATACTCCGAATATTCAAATCATCGGGGATAAAGAAGACATCGATAATTGTGGGCCACAAATCTGAAATTATTAAAGATTATGTAAAAAATAGTGATTTTGGCCTTGATATTAATTTTATTGAGCAGAAAGAACGTCTTGGAACTGGGCATGCGCTAATGATTGCATCAGAATATGTAAATTCTGACTTCATATGCGTCTACGGTGACCTACTGTTCAAAGAGGATTTTGTTGTTTCCCTCCTATCAAAGTTTAACTCTTCAGATTCAATTGCAACGATGGCCTTAATAAAGAGCGATACGCCGGAATATTTTGGAAGTGTTGTGGTAGATGAAGAAGAAGTTGTAGGTATCTATGAAAAATCAGACAATCCTCCCTCTAATTTGATCAATACTGGGATATACTGTTTCAAAAAAGAAGCCTTTTCCTACATAAACAAAACTAAACTTTCTCCAAGAGGGGAATATGAGCTCACAGATTCTTTGAAGATGATGATGGAAGACGGTAAAAAAGTCAGATGGGTACCACTTGGGGGAAAATGGCTAGACATTGGGAGGCCTTGGGATCTAATTGATGCAAATGTATTCTTTTTAGAAAGTTTGAAGCATTTTATATCAAATGATTCAAAAATTTCATCCGGTTCAAAAATTGGGTATCCGACCCATATAGACTCTGGATCAATTATCGATTACTCGGAGATTATTTCGCCATGTCTATTATCTAATAACGTGAAAATAGGGAATAATTCTAAGATAAAATCATCCGTCATAAGAAAAGATGTCGAAGTTGGGAAAAACTGCACAATTGAAAATTCTGTTATCATGGATGGTGTAAAAATAGGAGATAACTCTGTTGTTTCATTTTCCATAATAGGGGATAATTCGTATATAGGCAATAATGTTATTTTCCAAAGTAGATCTAAAGAATCAATCCAATTTGAAATCAAGGGAAAACTTGTGGACTCAAATAGGATCCAACTTGGGGCAATAGTGGGAAAAGATGTAATAATCAATGACAATGCTATAATAAAGCCTGGCCAAAAAATCGATTCTGAGGTTACAATTTAAATAAAAATTAAATATTTTATTTAGTCTAATTCTAAAAGATGCTGGCAATATGTGCATTTGTAAATCTTTTTTCTGTCTTCCATTATGTGAGTTGGAACAACTTTGGACCCACAAAGTGGACATTTAGGAAGATTTACTGGTTCACTAGTTGTCCTAGCAATACGTTTAACTCCGGGAATTCTTTTGATTTTCTCTCTTTGGGCATGGGTCAATAATCCAACGACTATCCCTATGAGCCCAAAAGCCCCAAGAATATATGAAACTGGCCTGTACTCATCATGCCAGAATGTTTCCTGTTTTGTAATTGTTTGAAGTTCCTGGTAGGGTACTTTTTCTTCATAAGTTTCAGTTACATTTTCAATTACAGTTTCAAGATATTCTTGCCTTGTGGTGGAGGATTCCTGTTTTATTATAGTATACGTAATTCTTTTTGAATAGGCAAAGAGCCTGTTTGATAAAATTATCCGGTACTGCTGGATGCCACTATTTGCAGGAACAGTCCAGACACTATTCAATTCAATCGTTCCGATGGGGGCATCATAAAATGCAGTATATGATTGTTGAGTCAGCCAAAGCTCATAATTTCTGCTATCCACAATCTTAAACTCAAACCAACGTTCAAGATCTCTCTTAGCCGGGTCCGTAGTAATTATGTATTTTATACGGTCATTTGTTTTCAGTAACGGCTCCCCTAAAGTTATGTAGTCATTCGGCTCGAAATCCTTTACAGAGTCAACGATAGTTGAATTTGTGTATACTATTACATCCCTAGTCCTCTTGACAAGTTTTTCCTGTGGTACGACCCTCTCTCTAATCTCTATCCTCTCTTTTGTTACGTATTCTTGTGTTGTGACTGTTCTCTGGAATGGTAAAGTTGTATAGTAA
>LNGC01000218.1 GCA_001587715.1 Candidatus Methanofastidiosum methylothiophilum
GAGCTGGTCGGTAGTAAAAATGATTGAGCAGATGGTAAAATGGGAGCTTAGAAGGCTCTTTAAAAATAGAAAATTCAAGATAGCCTTTACCTTGCAGCTTCTTGTAATCTTGCTCATAATCCCTCTTTTTGGTAGCTATGTCAAGGCCTTAGAAGAAGGGGGATTTTTCAATCTCTCTGTAGGCGGTAAAGGTTACCTTCCTATTGGGATATCCTCTGAAAAAAATCCCTTGACTGACATCATCTCAGAAAACAAAAGGTTTGATATTCTGTGGGTAGATGAAAATGAAGGACTTGAACTATTAAGAAATGGCAGGATTTCGGCCTTTTTAGTTATAGAAAAGGACTTTGAAGAGAAAATCAGAAGCTATAGATCCTCGACAGTTGAAGTTTACATAAACAATCAGAACCCAAAGGGCGTTTCTGCCTATTCAGAGTTAAACAGTATATTGCTAGGGTTTAGGGACGGTGCGATAGAGGCAAGAATCAGAGACCTATCGATTGCAGAGCCCGATGTAGAAATTGTTTCTCAGTTTCCTTCTAATAACGCTCAACCTCCTCAAAATCAAAATACGCAAAACACCACGCAAGAGCAGCCCACAGAAAATGTGACAAATATACCAGATAGACCCGCCAATTTCCAGGAGCAGATAGAAAGAACAAGGAAATCATTTGAAGATGAGCGTGGGGGCTACATAGTCCTTCTAGTTTTGCTATTGCCTCTGTTTTTAAGTGGCGGGATGCTAATTGACTTACTTATATCTGAAAAAGAGAGGAGAACTGGGGAGATGCTTTTGGCCCTTCCCGTGAAAAGGGAAAGAATATTCTATTCTAAGTTTATCTCTATCATGGCCATCATACTTTTTCAGCTTGTATTCTGGATTATAGCGCTTTATTACTTTGGGAGGATAACAAATCCACTTGTTATCCTGCCACTTACAATAACGGCCATACTGCTACTCAGCATAACAGGACTAATTGGAGTCTATTCAAAGAACTACAAGGATTCAGCCCTTATTGTCACTGTAACTTTTATTCTGCTATTTTTTTTACTTTTTGGTACGTCGACTCTCTATGTTGCAGGCTTGAAAGAGGTCGCAGCTATATCCCCACTATCTCTAGTTATAGCAATTGAAAACGGCACATATTCATTGAAAGAAGCTGCAATTTCTATTTTGCCTTCACTTAGCTTTTCCCTTGTACTTATCTATCTATCCACAGTTCTCTACAAAAAGGATGAATTTTATTTTGGTCCAAGACCCAGCATACCTGATCTTGTCTTTGAATTTGCCGGTAAACTGAGATTAAAGGATAGGGCATATAGCCCCTACCTAATAGCCCTCGTCTTTGGATTTATCGCAATTTTCTTATCGTTGCTTTTTGAGATATTCTTCGGTGTTATTACACTATACTTTACTGAATCCATATTTGCCATACTTTTTCTCTGGGCCACCATAGAAGAGTTATCAAAAAGCCTAGGTGTTTTTTCAGCGAAAAAATATTTTCCACTAAAATGGCATGAAGGGCTCCTCGCAGGTATGACATCTGGCCTTGGATTTGCACTTCTTGAAAATATTATCTTCACCGTATTTACACTAAACCTATTCCCTGATTATGCTCTAAGGGTATTTGTTATGAGGACATTCCTTTCTGGAGGTATCCATATTGTTTCTACTGGTGTTATCGGGATAGGTATCGCAGAAAGAAAATATCTCGTACCGGGATTTATCGCAGGAATAATGATACACTTTATCTATAATATTACAATAATTAGGGGGGCACTATGAGGAGAGAAGTAATTTACCTTGCGGAAAAGGAGTTCAAGGACATATTGCGGGAAAAGGTTTACATACTTGCATTTTTGCTGCAACTTTTCATAGTAATTGGGATAGTTCTTATAGGAACATCATACGCTTACATCCAGACATATGTGGGTGATCCAAACAGCCAAGGCACGTTTTTAGTTTACTCAGAGGTGGAAGGGTTTCCTGGCTACTTAAATGATGAGTCAATTAAGAGCGTTATTTTAAGAAATCCAGATTTTAGTGGGGTGCTTCCGAGGAATATCGATGGCGTTATATGGGCCTTAGAGGATAATTCTCTCAAGGTGTTGCTAAAAAATCAGGCTAATTTTGAAGACCTGTCAGAGCCGATTAAAAGGGCCTATCTAAAGGCAAAGTTAAAGGGAGA
>LNGC01000219.1 GCA_001587715.1 Candidatus Methanofastidiosum methylothiophilum
ACTCTATTGCATTTATCAAATAATCTATAATTCCAGTCTGTGACTTTTATTGCTTTAAGTTCCGATTTTAATCTAGGTTTAAATTTAGGATCCTTAACCCATTCTGGAGGTATCTCGTATTCACTGTGATTATTCAAAAGATGATTTTCTGCATGTATTGTGGGAAACCACACTATAATTGGCGCACCCTTTGACATTGTTGCAGAAGCGTATATTGCACTTGGATTAAATCCTCCCATGAAGTAGTTCAAAGTTATTGATCCGATTAGAAACGGGCCATCTGATTTTTTTTCAACTGTATTTATTGCAGATATTGTGGGGAACGCATGAGATTTTAATGCTATTCCAGTTATCTTTCCTTTTTCATTCTTTAGAAGGCTCTCCACCGTGTCCCTTCTAGGTAGAACATCTGGACCTATGTGGTAGTGCATGTCTATTGAATCTCTGACTATTGATGAAATTTCTGACATCAGTTACTCCCCCTTTCAAGTCTATTTTTATCAAGAAAGAGAATATTTCCATTTTTAATGACGCAGGGTATTGTTTCATCGCTGTTTAGAATATCAAGCTTTGATGTGCCGTCTGTGATTATTATGTCGGCTTGTCTTCCTTCTTCAATTCCGTAATTTAATCCCAGAAGTTTTGCACCGTTTGTTGTTGCCATTGATATGGCGGCATCTATGTAATCCCTTGTAGTCATCCTTGTTGCTGATACCAGCATGTGTAGTTCCCTTATCATGCTGCAGTTTCCAAATGGATAAAAGATGTCTCTGACGTTATCAGTACCCAGTGCAACATTTATTCCATTGTCGTATAGCTCAGTTACTCTAGTTATGCTGTTCGATGGTCTTATCCAGAGGTCACTTACTTCTGCAAATCTTGTAATCATGTTAGCACTTGGAGTAACTATGACATTAATCCTTAGAGCCTTCATCTGTTCAATTATCTCTTTTGCCTTTTCTGTTGGCAATCTTGAAAGTGCTATTGCGTGAGTTACTGTTACCCTTCCATTGAAATTTTCTTCTTTCGTCTTTTTTATTACCTCTGGCAGTATTGCCATTCTCGGGTCATTTGTTTCGTCTACCTGGATATCAAGATTCTTATTATACTTTTTTGCGAGCTCAAAAAGGATTTCAAGATGCCTTTTCTCATTTCCCTTTGCTTCAACTAGTGGTAGACCTCCAACTACATCTGCTCCAAGTTCCATTGCTCTTTCCATTAAGTCTCTTTTTGCTTCATCAACTACACCTTCCTGCGGGAAAGCTGCTATCTGTATGTATACTCTATCCTTGTATTTTTCTCTTAATTTTAGGAGAGATTTAATCGGGACTACCCCGGCCGTTGGATCTACATCCACTTGTGTTCTTATTGCCGTTATCCCTTTTGAGAGCATCTTTTCTATCGTGTCCGTTGCTCTTTTTTCAATATCTGATTCAGAATAAGAGCTCTTCAATTTTTTTAATAGAAGCCTGTTTTCTTCAAGCGTCTTACCAAGATGGTCTTCTGTCATCTTGTCTAGTAGATTTGACTTATCAAGATGGCAGTGGGAATTCACAAATCCATTTATCACGTAATGTTTATTTGCATCTATGTATGTTTTGCCATTATTCAATTTGCCTATTTTTTCTATTTTGCCATTATTAATACCAATATCAGAAATAGTGGTATCGTTGATTCTTGCATTCTTAATGACAAGACTAAATTCGCTCAAGTAAATACCTCCTTTTCAAAGGAGGGGATAAGAAAAACTGTTTTGAAATTTTTTTAGCGTTTTCAGTCGTTTCTATAACAACCTTTCCAAACCAATCCAAGAATCATATATAAGGTTTTGGGTTTTGATTCCCAAAATTATTGGACAAGTTCAAATGCGTTTTTTATGTCTTCAGCGATCATTTTTCTTTTTGATTTTTCTATCAAGAAATTTTTCCCAGTTATAATGTAAGATGGAAAAACTCTTTTGTTTTCATAGTAAAAGCTTTGACTTCTCAATTTGTAAGTTGAGCCGTTTGGTATTGTGGGTTTATTTGTATTTCTTTTTGAGATGTAATTAAAAGATTTAATTGC
>LNGC01000220.1 GCA_001587715.1 Candidatus Methanofastidiosum methylothiophilum
AACAGGTGGAACTGGGATAACAAAAAGAGATATTACAATACAGACCCTAAGGCCACATTTTGACAAAGAGATACTTGGTTTTGGTGAGATATTTAGGTACTTAAGCTTTAGAGAAATAAGTTACCCCGCAATAATTTCTGGGGCTACAGCCGGTACAATAGGCGAAAAGATCATATTTTGCCTACCAGGGAGCCTTAATGCGGTAAAGCTTGGAACAAATATTATTCTTTCTGAAGCCACACATTTGATAAAACATCTGAGGGACTAAATGAAAGAGTTCAAATCATTAATGCCATATGCTAAGGCTTTAGACTTAGTAAGGACTTATTCAAAAGAATTTGATTCCGAGACTATACATATAGGAGATTCATTGGATAGAGTAGCTTCTGAAGATATCTTCTCTGCTTTTGATTCACCTGCTTTTGATAGATCTGCAATGGATGGTTATGCTATACAAGCTAAGGACACTTTTTCAATATCAGAAGGTTCTCATATTACTCTAAAGGTCATTGACTCTGTAACAGCTGGAAAAGTATCCGATAAAGAAGTAGTCACAGGCACTGCAATAGAGATTATGACCGGTGCAATGATTCCAAAAGGAGCCGATTCAGTAGTAATGCAAGAATTTACAGAAATAAAAAATGATGAAGTTAAAGTTTACAAGAAAGTTTTTCCATATCTTCATATTTCTAGAAAAGGAGAGGATATACGAAAAGGGGACCTAATATTAAAAAAAGGAACAATAATTGCTCCTGAACATCTTTCTTTATTAAAATCGCTTGGGATAGAAAATATCATTGTTAAGAAACGTCCAAGGATTTCGATTATTGTAACTGGTGACGAATTAGTTGAAGATATAGATGAAGTAGAAAGTGGAAAGATAATCGATTCAAATTCTATAATGTTGTCCTCACTAATAAAAAAAGCCATGTGTGAAATGGTTCATCAAATTAGAGTGGCCGACGACCAGGAAGAAATATTAAATGCTATTTCTATTGCAAAAAAAGATTCTGATATTATACTAATAACTGGAGGAAGCTCATTTGGGAAAAAAGATTTTCTTCCAAAAATAGTAGATAATATAATACTTCATGGAGTAACAATAAAACCAGGAAAACCAATAGGATTTGCGAGCCATGATATCCCACTATTTATAATGTCTGGATATCCGGTTGCATCTTTTGTCCAGTTCTATCTCTTTGTAGTCCCTTATTTAGAAAATATTCTTAAAACAAAATTATTGAAATCTGTTGAACTCTCTTTTGCCGAGAATTATTCTTCTGAGTTGGGTAGAGTAGAATTCGTAAGGTGCATTCTAAAAGACAATGAGATTATTCCGATAAGGCTTTCTGGTTCCGGAGTTATATCTTCCATTTCTAATTCAAGCGGTTATGTCTTAATAAATGAAAATACAGAAGGAGTAAATAAAGGGGAAAGGTGTAGATTTTATTACTATTTGTGATTTAAAATTCTACAACTTTATTTAGCTCTTCCTTAAACTGTTCAACTGACAATGAGTGACTCATCATCTGGAGCATGGTAGAAAGATTTGATAGTGTCATTAAATAGTAAGGCTTTGAATTTTCATCATCCTTGAATTCATTTAGCATATTTATTGATTCTTTTACAATAGTCTTGCAATCTTCTAGATTTTCACACTTCATCAAGCCGTCATAAACCATCTTTTCAAATTCAGTTAATATCATTTGATTCACCCATAGCTTTGATTGGGTTACACTAAATTAGTTATTAAACCTATTGGAATTAATCTTATTTGAATATATATTATTGAAATCCAAAAATATATAAGTCTTGAAATCCTAGTATAATATACGGGCTGGGGAAAGATTCGATTAATTGTTAGAATCTTTGATATGTTACTAAAAATGTCTATTATTTCCTTTCCCTTTAGCCCTTAGTGGAGGTATGATTATGCCAGAGAAGGATATTAGAGCAATAAAAAAGGAAATAGCTATAATAAGAAAAAGTCTTGAAGAAGTTGAAAAAAGATTGGATCATATAACGAAAATAAAGACGGCCGATGAAATTGATGA
>LNGC01000221.1 GCA_001587715.1 Candidatus Methanofastidiosum methylothiophilum
TAATAAAAAGAAGTGCGGTCGCCGGGCCATTTTTTCTAATACAAATGCCTTTAGATAATGTATAAGTCTTAATCAATCTTTTATTATTTTATGGGGATATATAAGGAAAAAATGATTCTGCTCAAAGAAGAAGAGCGCTTGTCAAAGTCCTCTATATCTGACATCAATAAACAATACATCAAGGAGTTTAAAAGTTTTCTCATAGCCTCTAGGATTGGAATACTCAGAACATTACGCTACATGGTAGACCTTAGAATGATTTGTATCCGATACAAGGATAAAGATTTTACAGAATGGAACTCAAAAGACATAATAGAAGTCCTAGAAAAAGTGGAAGTAGAAGACATATCCGAATCATCTAAAAATGAATACAGAAGAACATTAAGAAAATTCTTCAAATGGCAAAAGGGTGATGATTGGAAAGACCTTCAGTCATTAAAAGGTGAAAGAAAGCATCCTAGAAAACCTGATGTACTTACTAAGGATGAAGTGCTTTTGCTAATTGAATCGGCAATGCACCCCCGTGATAAAGCTGCTATTGCACTTCTTTATGATGGAGGCCTTAGAATTGGGGAACTTGCTTCAATTACTTTCAAGGACCTAACCTTCAACAACTTCGGTGGCAAGGCAAAGGTCAGGGGAAAGACCGGAGAAAGATTAGTGCCTTTTGTCATGGCAGAGCCTTATATAAAAAACTGGATTCAAATGCACCCAAATCCTCATGCAAATGAATCATTATTTATAGGCACTGGGAATAAAAATTATGGCAAGCCCTTATTTTATGAATCATACATGAACATAATTAAAAGAGCTGTAAAGAAATCTGGAATTCAAAAGAAAGTTACCCCACATATATTAAGACATACTAGGGCAACTCACCTTGCATCAAAATTAACAGAGTCTGAGATGTGCCATTATCTTGGATGGCAGCTTGGTTCAGGCATGCCAAAGGTCTATGTCCATCTTTCAGGGAGGGATATTGATAAGGCCATTTACAGTAAGGTATATGGCATAAAAACTGAAGATAGGCCGGAAGAAGAGAAGATAAGACCTGTGGCATGTCCAAGGTGCAAGGAGAACTGTGGCCCTACTTCAGAGTATTGTTATCGTTGCGGAATGCCCCTAAAGGAAGAAAAAATATTTGAGTTGGAAAAACATAGTAAAGTAGTAAGAAAAGAATTCTTTGAAATGGCAGCAGACAATGTTGATTTACTTAAAGGATTAAACACTTTTATGGAAATGATGGAAATTATTAATTCAAATCCTGAGATGAGAAAGAAGGCATTTGAGTTACAAAGAAAAGGTGATTAATAATAAGTTTTCACTTGGTATTATTAAAGGATCCTTTAACATTCCCAACTTCTATTAAAAGATAGGGCCATTTCGTTTAATGGGGTCTGGCCTTAAAAATAACACTAGTAAAATCATTCAGTTTAACTTAATAAACTATAAATTGACTATCCTATATATCCAAGTTCCCTGGCTTTGCCAAAACATTCCTCAGCTTCCGTATTTCGCCCAAGAAATGCAAGTGCATGTCCTTTGTTATTCCATGCAGTAGCATTATTCGGATTTATCCCAAGTGATTTGTCGAAGCATTCTAGAGCTCCAGAGTATTCTCTTTCTTTGAGAAGTAAATATCCTTTGTTATTCCATGCAGTAGCATTATTCGGATTTATCCCAAGTGATTTGTCGAAGCATTCGATAGCTTCAGGATATTCTCTTTGTAGGAATAATACTTCCCCTTTCATATACCATATATTGGCATCATTCGAATCCATTTCAATTGATTTGTCGAAACATTCAATTGCTTCCGAGTATTTGCTTTGCTTAAAAAGTACATATCCTTTGCTCTTCAATGCATTTACTAAGTTTGGATCTAATTCAATAGCCTTATCAAAACATTCAATTGCTTCAGCGTATATATTTTGTTTATAGAATGCATTTCCTTTGTAGTACCACACAATCGCATAATTTGGATCTATTGCAATCGCCTTATCATAACATTCTATAGCTTCAGCATATTTGCCTTGTTTGTAGAAT
>LNGC01000222.1 GCA_001587715.1 Candidatus Methanofastidiosum methylothiophilum
TCATTTGTTGTCATTTTATCACCTCCTTTAACTCCACCTCATTTACCCGTATCTTCGCCGTCATCAATTCGTGCAGCAAAGTACGAAAAAGTTCTTCCAATTTTTGTTTTTTAGTGGTGTGATGTTCGATTTTTTGGTCTATGTTGGAGAGGATATCAGCAATGGCTTGCTGTTCAAATATAGATGGTTTAGGAATTTGAAAAGATTTTAATCTTGTAGCACTAATATTAGCCTGACTCACACCTCTCGATGCTAACCCTTTAAGTCGACTTTGTGTGATTTCCCAATTAATGTAAAAATTTAAGAAGTACGGGTTAAGTAAATTAGGATTAGTCTTTAATCTTATCAAATACGATGCAAAAACAAATTCACTATCTAAATTAAAAATCGATGCTTTACCTACAAGCTCTAGACTATTTGTTCTGTTAAATAGTATATCTCCTTTATCTAATCTAAACTTGTAAAATGTTGTTTCGTCTATAATAACAAATTGTAAATCACTTGGAGTAATATATCCATTTGTTAAATTATTCATACGCAAAATTGGATACTTCCCCTCTTCGCTTCCTTTCAGAGAAAGTCCATATTGTGTTGATGTTAACATATTGCTATCCCCCAACCTCATCACCTCCCAGCTTTCCGGTATGGGTCCAATCTCTGTCATCTTTTGTTTTTCGCCCCGTGTGCCTTCGGTAAAGAGCTTGTGCATCATTGCTTTTTTGAGTTCTCTGGTGCGTTCTATGAGTTTATTCTCGGTTTCAATGGCTTTCTGCACCGTGGAAAGAATAGCGGCGATTTTGCGTTGTTCAGGGAGAGGAGGCTTTGGCACTAAAGTATTTTTAATAATTGTCTGGCTAATATTAGGTTGTGCTCCTCCATATCTTTGTTTTAATAATTCAACTCTTGCAACCACAAAATAATATCTAATGAATTCCGGTACAAATATTTCAAAATTTGGAAGAATTGCGCATATAGCTTGATTAGTAGTTGCTTCTTTTTTCAAAATTGCTGTTTTGCCAACAGTAGCGCCATACATAGCGATTAAAACCGTATCTTTTGGAAATATTTTTGCTGAAGAATTTTTAATAGCATCATCAGTAATTTTTTCTTCAGTGTCTAATATTATATTGTCTTCAAGTTCTCCGGATTTTACCCATAGATTATTACCATTATAGTATTCTTTTATTTTTCTTGAGGGTGTTCCACCACTTGTAATTTTCATTAAATCTCCCAATCTCACCACTTCCCACTCCTGTGGCAGTGGTCCAAGTTCGGTCATTTTGTAGCCCGTAGCAATCTCAGTATTCTTTTGTTCTTCCATATCACAAACCTCTTAATCAAAAATCCGCAATCCGCAATCCAAAATCATCCAATCTTCCTCACAATTTCATCAATAGACTCATAAAGTGTTCGGGCTTCCTCTTCCAACTCCTTTATCTCCTCCCATATCTCCCCAATTGGACGGTATTCTTCCTCCTCGCTGATATGAATATACCGGCTCGGTGATATATTGTAGTCATTTTTGGCAATCTCTTCTTTTGTTACAATTTTACTAAACTTATCAATCTCTTTCCATTCCAGAAAGGCGGAAACGATTTTTTCTATTCCTTCATCGGTGATATAATTTTTTGGGTCGCCCTTGGCAAACTCCTTGGAGGCATTGACCAGAAAAAGCTTGTTTTTCCGCCCGGCTGGTTTTGCTTTATTAAGAAAAATGATAATCCCCGGCGCCGAAGTGTTATAGAATAGGTTTTCAGGCAGATACAAAACGCCTTCTATATAATCGTTCTCGACAAACCATTTGCGGACTTCTTTTTCTTTATTGGTGTTTGCATTCCCGGATCCGCGGCTTGCCGCTCCGGTGTCAAGCACTACTGCGGCTTTTCCGTTACTATTAAGGCTTGCCAGAATATGCTGCATCCAGCCCCAGTCTGCCTTGCTGCCTGGGTATCCTGCGCCGCTTGGGAATCGCCCGAAGACATCCGCGTCATAGTCCTTTTCTTCAAACATTGTTTGATTCCACATGGGATTA
>LNGC01000223.1 GCA_001587715.1 Candidatus Methanofastidiosum methylothiophilum
CAAAAGAAACAGCCTGGTTTAGTCTTATGCCCTGATTGATGTACAGCATCATGCCTATTGATCTCCAGAAACCCATTTTTTCAAAGGTCACTTTCTGGATGGAACTGATGGGAACTTCTGTGATGAATGAAGAGTAGCCGAAGCAGAGGTTTTTATTGCTAACCCTGATGACATATTTTGAAAGGTTATAGACGGTAATGATAAGCCACAATAAAAGGAGAAGCAGCGGAACCAAGATAACAAGAGAAAGCTGGATTTTTGCGGTAGCAGGGAGATGGCTTTGGAATACCCAGAAAGATATTTTTAATGTTGTTATTATGCCACTTTGCCCCGTAGACATTGACAGAATGAATAGAAGACACAAGAGCCACCATGTTTTTATCCTATGCTCTTCTATAAAAAACATTCCCCCCTCCTTTTGCTCCAGAATATTCTGTGAAAGAAATTACATTGTGTTTGCCATTTAGTCAACAACCCTAGGCCACTTTTTCCTTGCCCAGCAGACTTGTCAGGACTTTTCTGGCCTCTTCAGCATCTCTAATCGAAAAGAAGAACACTTCTTCACCATCATACTCCACTTTCATCACATCGTAGCAACCGGTTATGTAGCTTCTTCTGTTACCGTGATATTGGTTGAAGATAGTATTTTCTCTTGCAAGCAAGTAGCCATCGGTAATGAAAGAGATTTTGTCTATATTTTTAATGGATATTTTAACTATCAATGGTGGATATCCAAATTTGAGGAATTGATCATCAATACTAACAATAAACCAAGTTCGCACGATTGATAAAAATAGACAGTAAGATACTATTATGTCTATAGCAACCATGTAGAACCACATAGATACATCAAACATAGAATAATTGAGTAATATAACGAGATTAATAAAAATAAATAATATGCTTGCAGCAAATACAGCAATCAAGTTGTTATTGACAGGATATCTTTCTTCGTATGGGCTCATACCAATTTACCTCCGGGTTGTATTTATGTAATTATAAAATCCTATTTTTGTGAAGAGTCAGAATAAACCTTGTTCTTTCCAATGAGCCCAGACAATATCCTCTCGACTTCTTGCGGGTTCTTTACCGAGAAAAAATAAACATCTCTTCCCTGACTTTTCACTTTTACTACATCGCCCTGGCCTGTGAGGTAGCTGATGCCACCATAGAATGACCATGATATGCCCGCCCTTACGGGGAGCTTGATGCCATCGCCAATAAACGATATCTTCTCGATTTCCTTGAGCGGGATCTTGGGCATGAATGGTGGAAAACCAAATGAAAGTTTGCCTTCACCAATCCTGAGTATGAATCTGGTTTGTGCTAATAATAGCAACATACCAAAGATCATTAGCAAATCTATGAAAATACAAATTGGCGGGTTTTCTAAAAATAAAGAGATATTGGCGAATATTGTAATATTAAAAATGACACTTACTAATAACATTACTATAAAGAAGACTAAGCCTAATTCCACAAAATATTTTTCTTCATAAAGCACCATATTGGCCTCCTCCCATGATTTTTTCTTTTTATTATTATGAAAAACTATCTTTTTGAATAGTCCTCAAAAATCTTGTCTTTTCCAAGCAACTTACCCAGGATTCTCTTTACTTCTTCGGGGTTTTTCACCGAGAATCCATGCCTTCTTCCATTGCTCCATTCAACTCTTGCCAGATCGCCCCAGAATGTTACATAGTTCCATCCGCCACCCGAGGAGAGCCTTATGCCTATTCCGCCTGATGACAGGAAACCAACTTTTGTGAATGTTACGTTACCTATTTGTTCAAGCGGTATCCTGACGATGATGGGTGGATAACCGAATGAAAGGGTTTTTTCGTCAATCCTCACCATAAATCTTGCCATGACAGAAAGCAGGAAAATTGCTGGTAACACGGCCAGAGCATTTATCAGGATAATTGGCCAGAGCTCTTCTGTTTTCGGAACGCTGAACCAGACAGCAACACTAG
Source organism: Candidatus Methanofastidiosum methylothiophilum (assembly GCA_001587715.1). Classification (GTDB taxonomy): domain Archaea; phylum Methanobacteriota_B; class Thermococci; order Methanofastidiosales; family Methanofastidiosaceae; genus Methanofastidiosum. The sequence continues at coordinate 1,974 of LNGC01000223.1, forward strand.
AGGCGATAATTATAAGTCCTGCGATTATTGAAACCCAGACGATCGTTTTCACTGTAT
>LNGC01000224.1 GCA_001587715.1 Candidatus Methanofastidiosum methylothiophilum
TTGAGATACAATGTATGCCATCATAGAACCGAGAACAATTCTCGGGACTATCCCGAATATGGACTCAAAAGCGGCCTGGCCCTGCCAAAATGGGGCCGCTTGCCATTGAACTGCAACCCATACTGAAATAACAAGTACTATATTTGATATAAAACCTATAAATACAGCTTTGATTGCTTCCTTCTCAGAGTATAATTCTGAAAGAAAATCGGTCAATAAAAATGTAGTTGAATAAACTAAGACTGCGGCAGGAACTGTAAAGGGCCCAAAAACTACTATCTTGGATGCAATAATATTAGCAACTACTGTAAAGCATGCAAACATCCCAATAATGTATTCCACACCATGCCTCTTTGCAACAACTGCAGAAATTGATCCTATCCCAAGGGTCAAGAGCATCCAGACTATAATTTCAATCATGAGCAATGCCTTCTATTTTTTTGTAGTTAGTTCATTTGGCAGATTTTTCACATTAGTAGTTTTATTGAAAAATCCATAAGGGAGTAAGAACGGTACCCTTTTTGTGTAATCGACGTATCGTTTTCCAAATAAAGCAATCATCGCCTTTTCTTCTTCTTTGGACATGTAGATGACAAAAAGCGTGATTAAGATTGCAAATTCAAGGTATAGGTAATATGGGCTTGTAATAATAAATCCCCACACCGCTAATAGCCATGAAAAATATAGGGGGTGCCTGCAAATTGAGTACGCACCTTCATAGAAGAATACCTTTGGCGTTTCTAGTATCCCAAAATACTGCGGGAGCCTATCAGCTTTAGATATTTGAAGGGTAACATAAGAGGCCAACCACATAGCGATAAGCGTTGGTATTACCCCATATAACGCTTTTATTGGAGTGAACAACTCGGGCGTTGTTTTTCGGAATAAAAATACCAAATAGAGAGTAAGACCTAAAAATAAAAGTGAAAGAGGTATTCTTATTAGAGTGTAAGAGGAAAGGCTTAGTTTAAATTTTGAAGTAAATATTTTCTTAAAAGAATCCTTTGAAGTTGCTGAATGCCAAATAGCAAAAATCATGAAAACTAATAAAACTAACAGATATTCAATCATAAAATCACATAAAACTTTTATTCAATTAAATTAAAAAGGTTTCTTAAAAAATTAAAGAAAAATTAAAAATTAAATTTTTTTATTTTGGTATTGGATTAAATATCTTGCCGTACCATGCTGGGTATAGGACGTAGTAGAGTATCAATGATACAAATAGTCCTATGAACCATGTCCACATTCCTGCTGCTGGTGCTATTAAGGGTAATCCCATTGAAATGACTATTCCAAGGAATAGTGATACAGCACCGACCATGTTAACTCCGTGGATCTTTGAGTACCCAAGATATATCGCACCTAAGACACCAAGTATTAAAACTGCAGTTGTAATCCATGATGGCCATCCGGTACCAAGTATTAATCCCTTAGTTGAGAAGTATACAATCAAAGCTGCACAGATTACTAATAGCACAGTCATTATTGGATTGGCTGTTGCCTTGAAATCATAGTACCCATCTTTCTTGTATATGTCATCTAGTTTTATTGTTTGTTTCCTAATAAGCCAGAAGTCAGCTATAACGACACCTGCAACTGGTCCAAGGAAAGCCCCATATCCTAATAGCCATGTCCATATGTATGCGTTTGGATCTGCTAAGAATCTCCAAGGCTGCATAAGTATACCTATTAAGGATATAATTATTGTTGTAACTTCCCAGTTTAGTTTCTTTGGATATACGTGCATTACATCGTTAATTGGTGCTATCATGTTAGCGGCAATGTTTGTTGTAAGTGTTGCCAATATGACGAATATTAATCCAATGTATATGAAGAATACGCTTCCAGTCTTAATCATCAAGGCTACTGGATCCCAGATTGCGGCCCCGTAAATAACGACTGTTGCCGATGTAACTGCTACTCCAATGAAAGAGTATAGGGTCATTGTTGTTGGCATACCTAGGGTTTGTCCAATATACTGAACTT
>LNGC01000225.1 GCA_001587715.1 Candidatus Methanofastidiosum methylothiophilum
CCTACCCTTTCATGGCGCGCGGGCGTGCTCACAGGTCAAGCGTATGTTATGCGGACTCGGCGCAAAGCGCCTCGCCCCGCATCACATTCCGGACGCGCGCGCCATCCTTGGCGCGGGCATTATTGGAATGGGTTTTACGTTTCTATAAAGACAATAACAATAGGGGAAAAGCAATATAACCAAATGGAGAATAATGATGAATAGATGTTTAAGAGGAATGTATTTGAACTGACCAACTTGCCCGAAGAGTAAATAGCTAAAGAGGAATGTTCTTGAACTGACCAACTTGCCCAATATGAAATAGCGGAAGAGAAAGAGATCTGAATTATCAAATAATGAAGAGGAAATAGCCGAAGAGAAATGTGTCTGAACTGACCAACTTGCCCAATAAAAGTAATATTGCAGATATATATCGCCTTCGCCATCCTTGGCTCAGGCGATATAGACGTGGATGCTCGCATAACACGCGTTTCAACCTGACTCGCTCGGCCTGTCACGCAATTTGCTGAATACTTGTCGCAAATTGCGCGCCAGTCCGGCTCGCAGGTTAAACGCATGTTCGGCGGACGCTCCGCGCCGGGGAAATATGAAGAAAACAAGTGTTTTTCTATTTGCAGCAGTACTTCTAGGCGAGTTGCTGTTTGGAGAATCAATTCCGCGAAAGGAATATTTGGGTATTATTAAGACAATTGAAGCATTCATCAATAAAGATAATACGTTTAAAGAAAAGGAAATATACATTTTTGAATGTGAAAGAAATGATAGTTTTCATAGTGGATATATTCAAAATGAGAAAGGTTTTTATTTAGGTGCAAATCCATATGATGAAATGCAAAGAGATGATATTTCAGTAGATGAAACAATAGTTGATATTTCTATTGATTATAATGCAAAGGATATAATTATTGTTTTCAGAAAAAATGGTAAATGGTATGGATTCAAATCACGAATTATAAGCAAAAAGAATAGAATAAGAATTAAGGAAATTCCCAAAGAGTTAAATGAGACCGATTAAAGAAATAGAAGACGCCGAACAATCGCTTCAACCTGATAAACCCTCTGTCATTATTCTTGCAGCGGCGCATTAGAAGAATAATGTAATAGAACATTGTTTCAGAGGGCAAGAATAATGCCAGCCGCGCGCTTTAAATCTGATGCGCGCGTGCGGGTTTACAGGTTAAGCGTATGTTAGGTCGACGTGCTTACGCACGCGAGGTGTAAGAATAAAAATGATAGATACTTTAGAACAAACGAAGCCCTATACCACATTTTCAGAAACTATAAATAGATGTATTCGAATTATGAAATTTTTGACTGAATATTTAAATGGAAAGGCTGAAAATGTAGATAGAATCCTATTTGAAGATTTATTTCGTTTGGTTATTGTTTTAGCTGTTGCCGCAATGGATAACTATTTTACCCAAAAATTCGTGGATATGCTGATTCCAATTTTGAAGTCAAAGAAGCCATCAAAAGAATTAGTAAATTTTCTCGAAGGGTCAGGAGTAACAACAGAAATGGCATTAACTCTAATATCCTTGAAAAGACCAATGCTGAAGATAAAGAAACTTGTAGAAATAAAACTCGAAAGATATACGACTCAAAACCAAAAATCTATTGATTGCTTGTTTCTAATGTATGGTATAAAAGATTTTTGTACAAACATAGGGAAGAAAAGTCGAAAGGCATCATTACTGAAATCCATTAGCTTGTTAGTTGAAAGAAGGAATGTAATAGTTCACAATGGAGATATTAACAAATATCATAAAGCAAATTCGGTAAATCCTGATGAAATATTCCCTAGGCTTGAAATGATACCAGTATTTATTACCAATGCTGAGTCTATATTGAACAGTTATATTAATAATATGAGAAAGAAGAATTGACCTAACAATCGCTTCGACCTGACAATCCGGCCTGTCACGCTTTGTGCTTGAATATTGTCGCACAAATCGCGCCAGTCTCGGATTGCAGGTCAAGCGT
>LNGC01000226.1 GCA_001587715.1 Candidatus Methanofastidiosum methylothiophilum
TCTTTTAACCATTTGACCGTTACATCTCTCTCTTTTTCAGTTCTAGAAGTAAAAAATGTAATAATGTGGCCTTCGTCATACCATTTGTTAATGGTCGCTTTAGCATTGGGAATCTCTTTTGCAGATGCCATTCTTTCTGGCTCTTCATTGGGTATATCATCACATATTACCCCATCGATGTCTATAATGAAGTTTTTTAGTCCATCTACTAGTTTTGGGCTTGTTTTTTTACCATTGGGGCCGATGTTTTCTCTAAGATAACTCATTATTTTTCCCCCTTACAACATATAATGAGATAATTACAACACTATTTATACGTTATTATTATCTATAATTAGTTTATCATGGACTATATGTTCTAAATTAAAGTCATAAAGTACCAAAATAGTTTTTTCATTTTAATGAATATAGTTAAGTTAAAATAATTAAACTACAAGTATATCATGATGGTATTTTTATGAGTTACAGATTTAGGTATACTATTTGCTTTATTTTTATTTGTATAAATATTTTATGTTGTTGTTTGGCCCATAACAAGAATACCATAAATAATAGTAATGATGACTCTATTTTGAAATATTATGACATACCTTATGATTCGATAAAAGGCGTGGATCCCAAGTTAATGAGCTTAGATATTTATACCAAAAAATCAGAGAAATTAAAGCCTATCATGATTTATGTTCATGGTGGCTCCTGGAGGTTAGGAGATAAAAGTAGTGTAGGCTTAAAGCCATATATTTTCATAGAAAATGATTATTTATTTATCTCAATTAATTATAGGTTATCTCCTAATGTTAAATTCCCAGTCCATGCTCAAGATGTTGCCAAGGCTATATCTTGGGTATATTTCAATTCAGAAGAGTATGGTGGAGATAACAATCAAATATATTTAATGGGGCATTCTGCTGGAGCCCATCTTGTAAGTCTTGTATCTACAGATGAGGGATACCTACAAGAAAAAAATCTAGGTTTAAACATTATTAAAGGAGTAATCTCTTTAGACACTGTTTACGATTTTAATCTTTTGTATGAAACTTATAGTAATGTTCCGGATGCATATATACTTACATTTGGAAAGGATCCTGAATTCTTAAGATTTTCATCACCCATAACTTATGTAAAAATAAATAAAGAGATTCCCCCCATGTTTATAGCATACTCTGGTGGCGGGATAGTTGGATCATTAAGAGAAAGGGATATACAATCAGAGAATTTTGTGGATAAATTAAGAGAAGCAAATATTTACTCGGAGTTATTGCCAGCTTTAGACAAATCTCATATGGATATTAATATCGATTTTGGTAGTCCAGATGATTATGTAACAAGAAGATCATTTGAATTTCTTGAGTATATTCGTATTAATAAAAAATAAGAACTTAGCTAAGATTTTCTTTTCTTATTTGTGCATATTTTTTTAATATATCTCTCTCTTCTGAAGTTAAATTCTTGGGTATTTCAATTTTTATTTTAACGAGCAAATCTCCTGTTCCGAATCCCCTTAGCTTTGGCATACCCTTACCTTTCAACCTCAAAATAGTTTCTGGTTGAGTACCAGCGGGGACCTTAACACTTGCTTTCCCATCAATTGTAGGCACAGATAAAGAGCAACCTAAAGTGGCTTGTGCTATTCCAATGATTGGGAATATACTAAATCTGCACCTTCTCTCTTGAAATTATTATGTGGAAGTATTCTAATCTCAACATATAAATCTCCAGGTGGCCCCCCCACTGAACCCATCTCTCCTTCTTGTGTTATCCTAAGAGTGCTCCCATCTTCGACTCCTTTTGGTATGTCTAAAGTAATTGTCTTTTCACCACGTACACTGCCACTTCCACTGCATTTAGGGCATTTTTCTACAATAACCTTTCCCCTTCCACCACAAGTATTACATGCAGTGACAGTTGCAAAGGTTCCAAAAACTGTATCTCTTCTCGCTTGAACTCTACCTGCGCCCCCACAAGCAGGGCAAACTTTT
>LNGC01000227.1 GCA_001587715.1 Candidatus Methanofastidiosum methylothiophilum
AATACAAAGATCGGTACAAATATCAAGACAAGCTTCAAACTTCTTTTCTTCTTGCTTTGACCACATTAATATTCTGTCAACACCCCAAAGGTGGCCTGCAATGGTCATTGGGCCTGTAACAGTTCTAAAAACAGGAACAAGTTTTTCATATTTTTCAACTAGAATCTTAGTTGATCCTTCAACTATTGGATTTCTTCCTTTAGATGTAACATCTTTTGGTATGTTGTATTTTGTTGGGTCAGTGTTTTCAAGGACATGTTTCAATACTGAAGGATGCCTTAAATCTGTTCCAAGATCAATATCTGCCCCAAGCATAGTTGCTTCGGATACTAAATCATTGTGGGATATAAGTAGATCTAATCCCCAGACTTCGTATCTTCCTGCCTGGAATTGTGCCATAACCTTTGGATCGGTCTGACATGCTGGCCAAGTAACGTTTGTTGAAGCCATTAATTCTTTACAAAAGTTTGAAAGTACTATAGTGGGTGTTCTGTCAACACGGCCACCGGCCATAGCTGACATGAATCTTCTATATGGTGTCATTTCTCTTAATGCCAAATAATCTCCTCCTTTATGTAGTCAACCAATTAAAATAGGTTAACTTACCCAATTGTTCCTTTTGATTATTTAATAAAAGGTTTTTCATGGATGGTCTAGCCATCCAATTATTTAATCAGCAAAAAGAAGGAAAGAAATTTTTAATTTAAAAGAAAAAAGATAGAATAAACTATAGAAAGATTATTTTTTCTTTGGTTTCTCAGTCTTAGCAGCTTCTGGAGAAGCACTGTATCTAAATGGTGTTGCAATTGGAAGGCCAAGCTCTTTTATTAACATCATGGAAAATACGTAACATTTTGCGTTTATTCCATTTATGACTTCATCAAAAAATGCTGTGTCGAGTGTCTTCTTACCTTCCCACTGTTCAACTATTTTTTTTCTGAACTCTTCTCCTTCTTGGTAGTAAACGTTTCCTTTAATACTTGCACTGCCTACTTCAGGTTCATAATTTGAAAGGAAATCAAACTCAACATCTAATACGTTTAATCTACCACTTGGACCTGAAAGCTGCATCTCTTTTATTGAGACAATATTGGGGGTCTGAGTGAAACTTACAGGCCCTTCAGGGGCTTTCTCTAACTTTTTCTTTTCTACTACGGCTTTTGTAATATTAAAATTAATTATTGGCATATACAACCTCCTTTTTCCTATGGAATGAAGATTTGTTTTTAAAATTAACTATTAAAAAGATTAAATCTTGTCAAGAATATCTGCTCTGGTAATTATTCCTACTACTCTTCCCATTTCTTCAATAAGAACAGCTTGATTTTCTTTTAGCAATGTGTAAACTTCTGCAAAACTTTGCTGTTTAGATACAACGGGGAAGCTTTCATCCATAATTTCAGACACGGTGAGGTCAGGCGTTTCACATATCTTACCTATACCCAGTTTTTTTATCAGTGATTTTTCAGAAAGACTTCCCACAGGGGTACCATTTCTCAAAACAGGTAGCTGAGATATATTATACTTCGCCATTATTGTTATGGCGTCACTAACCTTGTCTTTTGGGTGAACAAAGATCACGGGAGAGACCATGACGTCCTGTATTTTTTTCATTCTTGCTCTTAGCTCTTCTAAAGCGTTTAAGATCTTGTTAAAAGTAGAAAGTTTGGGATCAATCTGTTTGTTCTCAAGCTTAGCTATATATGCTTGGGTAACGCCAGCTTTTGTAGCTAACTCCTTTTGAGTTATCCCAAACTTTTTCCTTAATTTTTTTACTTCACCAAGATCAATCATTTAATCGCCTAAAACATTTCTTCTATGATATTTGCTATTGAAATGTCTGAAAATTTAGACGGTATTGAATCAGAACCAAAGATACGATCAATACCTGCTCTTCTTAATTTTTCTTCTGCATTTGATATCATTAATAGATGAGTTGCACCAGATAGAACTTTCAAAGTTCCTTCTCTTTT
>LNGC01000228.1 GCA_001587715.1 Candidatus Methanofastidiosum methylothiophilum
GATACAGCTAAAGCTGTATCAACAAACTTTAAGTACTTATTTGACAAAACACAGTCATCCCCTTTGTGTTTCAGTGGAAAGTAATACTTAGGGGATTTATTCTTTTTAAAATATTAGGTCAAAATATAAGCAAAAGTAGCATTTCTACAGAGCCGATTTTATAATTGTGATAGATCGATTGTATATTCAGTGATTTTCTTTGCATATTCCCTTATCCTTTTAATGCTATCAATTACTATTTTTATTTCTGGCTCCGCATTATCTCTCAGTTCCAGCAGGTCACTCGAACTGGACATTTCGCTGTCAAGTAAGGAATGAGCTTTTTCCTTTTCAACATGCCTGAAAATGTCGATGATATCCATGAAATATTTCTGGGAATCCAGAATAAGCTGGCAGATCAATGACCTCTGTTCATCGCTCAGAGACAATTCCTTGCAGATTGCTGCTATCTTTGTCACATGGTCTGCGATACTTTCTACATCCTCTGCTGCCATACGGTAATAAAAAGACTCGATAAGACTCAGCTTATCTTTTTTAGAGGGTGGATGCAAGTGAAGTCTGCTGATATACTGTTTGGATATTAAAAGATACATTCTATCTACATCGTCATCTCTGGAAATAACCTCGATGAAAAGATTATCATTTTGTTCCTGCATCGCAATTACAAGCTCATCCATCATAAGATAAACAATAGAAGACATCCGTTTAAGAGCATGTGATATGGTTAATTCTTCCTTTTCAAGAAAATCATTGATAATCATCCTGTCATCAATATCTTCTACCACTTCAAATCCTATCAGGCCTTTACATAGATGTTTTATTTCCTTTTTCATTTCTTTGTCGAGATTTTTTCCAATAATCTCAATGGAAGTATACTCATCAAGAATGTAAATGCCAACTATCTCACGTTTAAGTCTCTTTACATTATCTTCAAAACTAATCTTTAAGTTACGATCCGCATGTTTCCAGTCCGGCGGGGCGATCACCAGAGAGCCGTCATCAAGATACGACATAGAAACAGTTTCTCCTCCCTCCAACTTTGCTTTCTTTGCCCATTTCTTTGGTAGGGTAACTATATATGTTGACTTGCCTGTAACCTGAACCTTTCTGGATTCCATACATTTTCTCCTGAGATCATATAATCAGTGCTGGGAAAGATATCTTATGTAATGTATATCTCTTGTCACAATATTTCCATGTGAAACATATACCTCATATATGACTATATAGGAGCTAAGAGGGGCGTTTAGATGTATGGACACATAAAGAGCTCTCTAACAACTCCCCAGATAATGCTATGGTTCAGATCATTTCTTAAACTTAGAGATACACCTCTGAGAAAGAGAAGGCAAAAAAAAGAATCAACTGGTTTTAACAAAAAATCTACACGATAATTGCCTATATAGAACACTATATCTTGCAGTTATCTATGAATAGTATTTGTACAAAATATATATCATTCAATGTGTATCCTTCTTCCATCAATAATAGAAATCCGTCAAATGAAGGGATAGCATGAAATCATTAAAGAACATGACAAAAAATGAGTCTGAATACCATGGTTCTTTTGTATTTTCGAAGGATGATGATGCAGACTATAAACCTATGCTTCAGGGAATAATAAACACTCGCTGCAATTATGATGGAGCGAAGATCGAAGGAAGTATGGAAGTTGATTAAAAACTCAGCTTAAAACATATAGATTATTTCCAGTAAAAATCCCTTACGATGCTTAATTCATGGTACATTCAAACCGGCTTGTTATATATTTCGTAGTTATTCAGTATTTAATAAAAAACAGATTTTTTGTAATGTCACTGTTGCTAAATCTGCGGAGAGATAATAATGCTTCCGTATTCAATCAGAAAAATATGGGTCTGTACTTTTTTACTTTTAGCAATTACACTACCTTCAGGCTGTATAGAGAATGAATTAGATCTTCCTCTCGCTTATAACAATTC
>LNGC01000229.1 GCA_001587715.1 Candidatus Methanofastidiosum methylothiophilum
ACATAATCTTCAGTATTTATTACTATGGCTATATTTATGGTCAAATTAGGCCTAATAAGGCAATATTTTAATATATTTTGTCTTAAATAAATATAAATAGTAATTTTAACATGTTTCAGATAGCCATTAATTAGAAATATAAAGTTCTAAATGTTCATTAGTGATAATAAAAAAGCATTACTTATCGAATTATTATTTGATTACCCAACTAAATGTCAAGTCCTTCGACTTCAGTTGGATTAAACGAATAGAGGTCATTGAACTCTCTTTTTTCAATCATCCCAAGAATATTATCTTTATTCTTATCGATTAATTTTATCACACTGTATGAATTAATATCCTTGTCCGCTATTACAACTACCAAAAAATTGTCAGATATAGGCAAAGCTATTATTTTTCCATTACTGACCGTAACTGACAAGGCATCAGGAAGCCTGTTTTCTATCCTTCTTGCAACATCAATTACCCCTGCCATTCTTGCAGCTATCTTCTGATTGTCTTCCTTCTTTTCCATGACGGCTATCAAAAGACCATCTACGCCCATTATGAAAGCATCTTTTATTTTATTATTTTCAAGGGTAAGATTTCTCAAATGCTTAATAAGGATGTCTTCTCTCATCAGACCACATATACACTTCTTTTTATTAATTTATAAATATATTTAAAAATGACCTCAGATAAGCTTAAATCCTAATCTAGATAAACTGGCCCTATTACAGTGGTGTCAAAATATGGCTGAAGAATACGAAGGTAGCGGAAACTTAAACTTTAGACGAGATGTTATAATTCTTATCGGATTTACTATCGGTATTGCGGTTCTACTTGATTATGTAGGGCTTACACGAAATCAAGTGATAGCAACTTCAATATTGGCTGCAACAGTCATTGGAACTCTATTGTTTTGGAGTTTTAGGGTCGCCATAGCATTCCTTGGAGTATCGACTTTGCTATTAACGCGGACTTTGGATATTGAACACTTGATTGAATTCGCCTCACTTGAAGTAATATTATTTCTTGTCGGGATGATGACGCTTGTAGGAATGTTGAAAGATGTTGGATTTTTTAGATGGCTGATGATCAAAATCGTCAAACTGACCAACTTCGAAGCACATCTTCTCTTAATTGTTTTTTGTTTGCTCTCTGCTGTTCTTGCAATGGCAATTGATGAAGTCACTTCAATTATTTTTGTAACTGCTGTCTTATTAGAAATAACAGATTATTTTGATGTTAATCCTGTTCCTTACGTTATTTCCTGTGTCATGGCAACTAATATAGGTAGCTCTGGAACAGTTTTGGGGAACCCCATTGGGATCTTGATTGCAATGAGGGGAAAATTATCATTTGAAGACTTCATTATATGGGCTTTTCCTGTGGCAATGGTGTCTTTAGTTGCAACTATAATGATTGTTCTATTTTGGTATAGAAAAGACATAGCACTGTTTAAATCTAAAATAAGATTAAAAATGAGAACAACTGAAAAATTAGCGTTTCAGGACGAATGGGAATTTGTTCCAGATAAGAAAGAGTTTAAGATAGGTGTTGCAATATTCTTATCCACAATAGCACTTATAGCTATGCATAAACGAATTGAGTCTATATTTGACCTTCCCCACAATACACTTCTTTTGGCAGCATCCTTAATAGGTGCAAGTATGGTCATGTTGTGGAAAAGAACAAAAGCCAGAGAGTACATAGAAAAAGATGTAGATTGGTGGACACTAATATTCTTTATGATGCTGTTTGCAAAGGCCGGTACTTTGAAATATACTGGTGCAACAGACATACTAGCACAAGCCGTTGCAGGAATTGCAGGAAGTCTCCCAATTCTTACAACAATGATACTATGGTTAGCTTCTCTTGGATCAAGTCTTCTTGACAATGTTGTATTAGTTGCAGCATTAATTCCAGTCGTCGAAAGTTTTGATAAGCTTGGAATAAATACTTT
>LNGC01000230.1 GCA_001587715.1 Candidatus Methanofastidiosum methylothiophilum
TTCCCAAAGAAGATTTTGTAATTCTTTCTGAAACTCTAAGAGAAATTTCCTTTCAAAGTTACCAGCGGCAGCTATTCTGATAAAGACTGGTTTATAGGTCATTAGTGCCCAATAAATGAGGCAACTTAAAAGTTTTACTATAATGGGCTTTTAGCTTCTTTACACTAAACTATAAAAATCAAATGAATCTTTATTGATGTATGAAAAAATTCATAGTATTTGAGGGTATAGATGCATCAGGTAAAGAAACCCAGGCAAAATTACTCTCGTCATTTTTTGAAAAGAACGGTTTTGAAGTTCTATTAACGCACGAGCCCATATATGATGAGCCTATAGGAAAAGTCATAAAATCAAATCTAGAAAAAAAGATATCTCTTGCATCAGAAACAATTGCAATGCTCTATGCTGCTGATAGGCACGAACACTACCTTAAAGTAAAGAAGGCATTAGATGAAGATAAAATCGTAATATCAGATAGGTACAAATATTCTAACATGGCATATCAAGGCGCAAATGGTGTTGACCCAAAATGGATTGAAGAGATAGAAAAATATTCTCTTGATCCGGATATGGTATTTTACATTCGTGTAAGGCCTGAATCTGCCATGAAAAGAAGGAAAGAAAAAGACCTTTATGAAGAAAATTTTGATTTTCAAAAAAAGGTTTTTGACATCTATGAAAGCCTATCAAAAAAATACAAATTCATTGAAATAGACGGTGAGAAGAGCATAGAAGAGATCCATAAAAATATATTAAAATATTTAGAATAGTTATTTGTAAGAAGGCTCTACGACATGCTTCATTGTATTTTTGAACTGTTTTAAATCCCTGAGGGCCTTAGAAAGATCTTGATTTTCAATTTCTTTTGGCAGTTCTTGGGTGGCATAGATATACATAACTTTTGGAAGGGCTTCAATTTTTGTATCTATTTTACCTTTGCTATACTCTTCCCAAGCCATTTCTATTGATTTTGTAAATTCAATCTGCTTCTCTTTATAAAAGCCATCATTTTCTAATGAATAAATCAATTCTTCTAGGGATGTAACAATATTATTTAGCACGTCCATAATATCAATTATCTGAAAGAACAATTATTTTTTAACCTAACTACTATTTTTAATAAGCCAAAAAATATTAAATGAAAACTTTTATAAGTAGTGTTACGAAGTCACCATTGGTGCTATGGTGATAAAATGAAAGTAACAACGATTGATTTTGATAATATTTCTTCGGAAGATCTCTCTAAAAGACTTTCTGAGTTTCATGGACATCTTGGGCCTTATCTGGTACTTGGTGCAAAAATGGGCCTCTATGCAAAAAAGACCCTTAGTAGCTCTCCATTCGAGATTTCTGCTGAGATTACAATGCCGCTAAAACCACCTTTATCATGTACAATTGATGGGATACAGTTCACATCAGGTGCAACAACTGGGAAGGCAAATCTAAAAGTGTCTGATGGTTTACCGATAAAGATTGTTTTTTATAAAGGCACTGAAGGTATATCTATTATCCCCAAAGAAGATATACTTGAAGAAATTAGGCATCAAGTTGGACATGAAGACCTTGAAATGCTTGCTGGACAGATTATGGATAAAGATAATAATGACCTTTTTGAGGTTCAAAAATGGACAAAGCAATAGAGCTAAATGCAGTAGATACAACTTACGAAGGAGAAAAAATCCCTTGTTTAAAGAATATCACACTTCATATAAACAAAGGTGAATTCATTGCTGTTATCGGTCCAAACGGTGCTGGTAAAACGACTCTTCTTGAAACTATCAACGGGCTCCTTGAATCTAACAGAGGTGAGGTCAAAGTACTAGGAAAAGCTTTGAGAGGAGACGGGAACAGTATAAGAAAATATGTTGGCTACGTTCCTCAGGATTATTCTATTGATGAGCTAACTCCATTTTTAGTTTCAGATATTGTTTTAATGGGA
>LNGC01000231.1 GCA_001587715.1 Candidatus Methanofastidiosum methylothiophilum
CCTCTTCCAAGACCGCCTCGGCCCCTTCCGAGTCCTGCAATTCCATAGTTAGGCTCGTAAGGATTCCTGCCACAATAAGCATGAAATCCTCTATTGAATGTTCTTCCCCACATTTTATCACTAAATGAATATATATTCGTTATTATTTAAAGGTTTCGGTTGACCCCATATTTTTACTAGGTTATAATCTAAGATAATGCAATCCAATAATTAAAAATAATAAATCATTAATTAATATATTAATTACATTAATGATGAGCTATATAACCAAAAGATTTATATACTAATGATAATCAATATTAGTAACTAACAATTGAGAGATGATAGTTAGCACTAAAAGGTGAAAAAATATGGGATGGAGAAGACAATTTGAAACTCGAGAAAAGCGTATTAATGAACTAAGGGTTCTTTTAAAGCAAAAGTTAAACAGCGGAAGAGACTACTTCATTCAGGAACTTGTTAACGATACGGACATACCCAGAAGTACCGTTGAAAGGTACCTTTATGAATATCTTAATGAAGAAGTAGAAATCTACTACGAAGGGCCTTTAAAAAAGATACGCTATAAAGGACATGGAAATTAATTTAAGAAAAGATATTTTTATCTTTTCTTTTTTTTATAAATTTTTTTAATTAATTACTTTATATTTCCTAGAAGTTCAGTTTCTTCTAGTATCGCCCTTTTTGATAATTTGTTCCATAATAAACTTTAATAAGATTGAATCCTCTATTGTATAGGGATATTATGGGATTTGAAAAAGTATGTAAAGTTTTGGACATTAAAAACGGCACTATGAAAAAGTTTGAAATTGGAGGAAAGGAGATATTAATCTCAAATATCGATGGTAAATATTACGCAATCAATAATAAATGCACCCATAGAAATGGTGATCTTTCACAAGGAAAACTGGAAGGGAATATTGTAACTTGCCCAAAGCATGGCTCTAAATTTGACATTACGACCGGAAAGGTACTTTCCGGACCTAAAATACCGCTGTTAAAACTTAAGATCAATGATGAAGAGAGGTATGAAATAAAGATAGAAGAAGATTTTTTGTATGTCAAAATCTAGATTATTTAAATGCCTAATGATTTATTAGGGGATATATTGCAAGAAATACATAATTTATTAATAATTTCTCAATTATAATCGAAAGATTTATAAATTATTTTGAGAATATCTTATTGGATATTAATAGACAAATATAGTGTCGGTAGATTATATGAGGTATATTTTCTTAGTTGGAGTTTTATTAATCGGATTAGTTTCAGTTCCAATTATATCTGCATCAACATATATTTCTAGCATACCTGACACAACGCTAGTCCAGGATTGGAGATATAGCAATATTTATGGGGCTGGGAACTGGAGAGATCAAATAGCGGCCAGTGGATTTTTGGGATTTGACACTACTCAAATTGATGTGAACTGGTCTGACAATGATGTAAAGATTCATATATACACAAATGCAGAGCCAACAGGAATTAATGTTAGTGGTATAGGTTTGGTCCAACTTGCCGATATGGCGATTGATCTTGACATGGATGGAAACTACGAAACTGCCATTATTATGAGGCCTGTATCAAGAGGCAACATACTTTCCAATCCAACTTGGAGGACCTCACAAGATTTCTTTAATTCAACTGGATATATCTACGGTGGTAGATATGATCAGAGCTCACCAAAAGTTACAATAGTTGAAGCTTCTGGAGGAACTCTTTTGGGCCTTGCATCAGTTAACTGGGTCACAATTGGCACAAATCCAAAGTATAGAATTGATATAATTTTGCCTTCTGGCATTAATTCTGATAGCCAATGGAATGATTTCAGCTTGTATTGGGGAACTGCACAATGCTCAAATGATGGAGTAGCTGGTACAGTCATAGTCCCTTCACCCCCACAACC
>LNGC01000232.1 GCA_001587715.1 Candidatus Methanofastidiosum methylothiophilum
GATGGGGTAATCTTCCGGGAATGCAAAAATAATGTAGATGTACCTGGTTTTCGGAAAGAAGAATTTACAACTTTAGTGATCGACCTTACACAGGAACTTGACCAGATATTCATGGACATGGCTGCTTCTTATAGAAAGGCTATAAGAAGAGCCGAGAAAAATGGAATTGTTGTTAAAAAAAGCAGTAATTATGATGTTTTTTATGACATCAATCAAAGGTTTAGAAAACAAAAGAAGTTATCTTCCTATGACGGTGGTGTGGATGTTACATATATGGAGAAATATGGAACCTTATTTACTGCAGAGATAGAAGGGGAGATAGTTGCTGGTTATTTAGATTTAGAAGATGAAAAAAATATAAGGGGATTGATTGGTGCATCGCTGAGATTTGAGGCTGACAAAGACAAAATGAGGTCGATCGCAGATGCAAATAAGTTGATGACATGGGAAGAAATAAAGTACGCTAAAGCTAAAGGATTAACTGAATATGACATGGGTGGTTATTATACAGGCACTGAAAAAGATGAAGAAAAGGAGCGAATAAATTATTTTAAACAAGGGTTCGGAGGTAAAGTGGTAACGCATTACATTTATCAAAAAGACTATTCAGTTGCTTACAAAATGGCAAAAAGTACACATAAGATCATACAAAAAATGAAGTATGGCAAACAGCATGCCTAAATGCCAGCAAAGAATGGTCAAGAGCCTTTCGTGGTTTTAAAAAGGCACCCATTGCCTCTTTCTCCAGAATTGATAACATGAAAATAGCAATTGTTGTCTTGAAATTCCCACCTAAATGGCTTGCTGGAACAGAAATCGCAACTTATAACATTGCAAAGAAGTTAGCCAAAAAAGGTCATGAAGTTCATGTAATTACAATGTTGGATGAAGAATTGCCTGAATATACACTGGAAGAAGGCTTCTTTGTTCATAGGGTTCGTTGCGTAAAGTCTATTTTGAAGACATTTTCAATGTGGTTTGGATTCTTTTTGAAAATAAGATCTATCAATCCCGATATAATTCATGTACAAAGCATACCGCTTAGTGTTCCTGCGTTCTTTATGCGCATCTTTTCAAATAAGAATTATATTGTATGGGTCCAAGGTTCTGATATATACACTCCCACTGCTTTTCTAAAACTATTTTCTGCACCTCTTCTCAAAAAAGCTTCCACAATTATTGCTTTAACCGAGGGTATGAAAGCAGAGATTGACAAAAAATACAAAATGAATAGTGTTGTAATCCCCAATGGAATTGAATTATATAAATTTAAAACTGAACTAACTGATCCCAGAAAGTTACAAAATGGGGCTTTTTCACATGATAATAATCAAAAAATTCTTTTTGTAGGGACTTTAAGGCAAATTAAAGGTGTCAGATATCTTATTGAAGCCATGTCCCTAATAAGACTAAATAATCCCCATGTTGAATTGATGATCGTAGGGGATGGTGAAGAGAAAGAATATTTGCAAAAATTGACATCTGATTTGAATTTGAATAATTGTTTATCATTTGTCGGTAAAGTTTCCAATGATGATATTCCTAAATATATGAAGGAAGCAGATCTCTTTGTTTTGCCAAGTTTATCCGAAAGCTTTGGAATTGTAAACATTGAGGCTATGGCTTCCGGTCTTCCTATAGTTTCAACTAATGTAGGTGGACTACCTGATCTGATAAAAGATGGAATCAATGGTTTTTTGGTAAACCCCAGAGATCCGGCTGCAATTGCAGAAAAGTCATTATTGATTTTAAATGATAAAAATTTGAAAGAGAGAATATCTCAAAATAACCTCTCTGAAGCTAAAAAATACTCCTGGGATTATGTTATTGAAAGATTAGTAGATGAATATAGTAAAGTATATTCTCATCATGAGTAAAACTCAGCGGCATCATTTGTATATATCTT
>LNGC01000233.1 GCA_001587715.1 Candidatus Methanofastidiosum methylothiophilum
TCAAGAACAATTCAGATTCTTTTCTTAGTCAGAGAGGATAAAGTAGAAAGTACTTCAAAATATTTTATTTAATCAGAACCATTTTTCTCATCTTCGTATAACTTCCCGCACTTAGTTGGTAAAAGTAAATGCCATTACCTAAATTATAATTCCCCACATTGAATTCTATCTCATAACTTCCCGTTGGCTTTTCTTCGTTTATTAGTGTGGCTATTTCATTTCCAAGCAAATCATATATTTTTAATTTTACATTGCAAAGTGTATTTACCTGATAACGTATTGTTGTTGATGGATTAAATGGATTTGGATAATTCTGGTACAAATAAAAATTATCTGCAGTAATTTCATTGTTCTCATATTCAGTGCGGCTTAAGTAATCTGTGAAGTTACTTTTATAGAAATGGTTGATATTATTGCTTATTCTTCTTGCAACAGAGATTGAATTTAAATGACTTTCTCCTCTTCCAACAATATATGCTGCAATAATTGTAACCGGTTTATTAATTTCTAATCTGAAGGGACCGGTATTTACATTCATCCTTTGGTCGTGACCGGTATTATTTATCCAGCCATAATTAGTAACCGGATCGCCGGAATACCAGTAAAGAGGATTAATTAAATTGCAATTAACTCCGAATACTGTTCCGTTGGTCCAGGTGCATGGGTCTAATATCTGTCCAGATGCATCTCGCCCGCGCAGATAGTTGAATACTTGTTCTTTTGTGTTAGGATCTCCTAAGACGGGGTGACTACTTAAATAATGACTGAAACTGGTCATAGGCAGGTTCTTTGCTCCGGGAAATTTTTGAATTCCCAGCAAAGCACCTCTTAAATTTTTTGCAGTATCAAGAGGAATTTCTCCTTCATCAAACTCACCATTATTATTGCTGTCAATAAATGTTACTCCCGGTATATATGCTAAAGGTCCCTGAAGAATTTTTCCAAAAAAAGCAGGAGAGTTTGTTCCATAGTATGGATCATCATTTACATTATAACAAAACCCTGTATTATACAAAGTATCACAACCTACACGATTATTGGCATAATTGCCAATATCAGGGTCACTCCATAAAGCAAAAAAACAGGAATCATATCGAGGGGCAACTGTACCTGTATTTATTATTTTATACCTGATAAAGATTGTATTATTCAAGCTATTAGTTGTTGAATCTGAATAAGCAAAAACAGTTTGATGAATCTCAATTCCTTGCGGGTTACAATCGTTAAATCTTCTTAGGTTGAAAGGAACTCCATCGTTATATACGCAAAAGGTGGTTATATCACCCAGCATATCTGGTTTGTCTTCATTTAAATCCCATTGACCATTGTTATTTAAATCAACGGGGTTGTAAATATTATCGTGGTTTCCGTCATAAAAATCTGCACCTAAATTTACTGCTGTTGCCCAATTAATCCACGATTGCCCAAAAGGAGGATCGCTTGAACGAACTGTGTATAATGCATTAATAGTATCCGGAACATTTGAGCCAACTTTTCCTGGGAGGAAATCCAGAATTCTTGAAGATGTTGCAATTGCAGCCGCCCAAATGCTATCTATTTTTTTTCCGCATAAATAAAATCCGCCTGAATAAAGAACAATCGGTCCATCATATGTCCCACCTTGAAATCCATTATGAGTAACATCTGCAAGTACACCATTATTATTTAGAGGCATCTTGAAACGATTTACATCAATTGCTCCGGTAAAAGAATAACGCTCCTGATTTGTTGGTTTTAAGTGTTGAGAATAAATAAAAATATTTATCCCGCTAAAGACCATTATTATTAATACTATCTTTTTCATAATATTGCCTCAATTAAATTTTAAAATGTAAAGAGTTTATTTCTTTTTATAATACTCCACAAATCCGTCTGTGGCAGCATAGCTTAATTTTAAGGTG
>LNGC01000234.1 GCA_001587715.1 Candidatus Methanofastidiosum methylothiophilum
GAGGGAGAACTTAGAGTCTCCAATGGAATTTTCGACTCATAAGATTCTTCCTCAAATTATTTTAACAGTTTGTGCAGCTACTAGTGTAACAGCACGAGCATGAACTTGGGCAGTACCAGTCATAGTAGCAGTATCCATTGCATGTGCAGTTATATCTGTAGTAACCACATGAGCAATACGATACATAAGTCTTTGGAGTTTTATGTTCGCACTCATAAAGCTGATCCTCTAAAGATTTTACCCGAGTATCAAAGTTATCAATTACTTTTTGTTTCAAATCAACGTTTCTTTGGGCAGAATCATATTGTGATTTAAGAGATCTAACCTCCGACTCGAGGTCTGTTATCTTCTTGTTTTTATCTGATATTTGTGATTCTAACAACGATACCTTGTTATCAAGACCGATCTTCTCAGTAAGCAGAACATTGTACTGAGTTCCTTGGCCTGTGTCAGAAAGTGAACGATACAAGAAAAAGAAGTTACCCATTATTGATACTAATAAGAACACTGCAAGAACTGCAGATAAAATCTTCAATCCATCGCCATTACTCATAGAATACCTCCTTATAATATTTATTTATTACACTATATCTAAACATGAAACAATATATAAAAGTTTAGATGAAATAATATTAAAACCGTTTCATATTTTGAAAAAGTCAAATCAAAACTTTTAAAAACATATTTCTTAATTATTTTTTATGAAAATACTCTCAATAGTGGGCGCAAGACCTAATTTCATGAAAATAAAGCCCATATATGAAGAGTTAAAGAAAAGAAAAATAGAACAGGTTCTAGTTCATACAGGTCAACACTACGATGAGAACATGAACCGAGTTTTTTTTGAAGATTTAGAACTACCTAAACCTGATGTTTTTCTTGGTATAGGGTCTGGAACACATGGAGTTCAGACAGGTGCAATGATGTCAAGAATTGAAGAAGTTATAAGTGAAGAAAAACCTGATTTGACAATTGTTGTAGGTGATGTAAATTCTACACTTGCCGGTGCTATTTCTTCAATTAAAATGCAGATCCCTGTAGCCCATGTAGAATCAGGATACCGTTCTTTTGATATGAGGATGCCTGAAGAAATTAACAGGATACTTGTTGATAGAATATCTCAGTTTTTATTTGCACCAACAGAAGACGCAGTTAATAATTTGATATCCGAAGGTGTGAATAAAAATAGAATCTTCTTTGTTGGAAACGTTATGGTTGAGACATTGTTATCTCATCTCAAAAAATCAAAAAAATCAAATATTCTAAATAATTTGTCTCTTGAATCCGATGGTTACGGGCTAATGACAATCCACAGGGCAGAGAATACAGCCGAGCCAGAAAAACTTATTGGATTATTCAATTCGTTAAATAAGGTAGACAATAAGATTGTTGTCCCACTCCACCCAAGAACAAAAAAAGTATTGGAAGAAAATCATTATCTAACTAAATTGGGTGAAAATATTGAAATAATTGAGCCCCTAGGGTATCTTGACTTTTTGTGGCTGATGTCTAACTCAAAATTTATAATGACTGATTCTGGAGGAATTCAAGAAGAGGCTTTAATGCTCGATGTACCTTGCATAACTCTTAGAGAGAACACGGAGAGAATTGTTACACTAAAAAGTGGTGCAAATATACTTGTTGGAACAGATACATTAAAGTTGGCTTCTGCACTTAAAGAAATCCCGAAAACAAAGAAAAAATATCCAAAACCGCTACTTTGGGATGATAAAGTATCAAGTAGAATTGCCGATGCAATACTTGGACATTCAGACCTTTTTGCCCTTTAAATTTATATACTCTTAAAATATTTATCATTAAAAAGAGATGATACTATGGAAGAAATTGAATATAAAATTGCAATTGCTTCAATATTCATATTTTTTCTTATAATTGCGG
>LNGC01000235.1 GCA_001587715.1 Candidatus Methanofastidiosum methylothiophilum
CTCCGATTCGCTCTTATGGACGCACGGTCCTTCCAGATAGCTTGTTGTTATGTGCATGATTTTTCTTGCGGTTTCGGGCTGGTGTTTCCGCGCCATCCCTGGCGCGGAAAAGGCATAATTAATTATGAAATCTCAATATTGGAGAGAGTAAATGGGGAATCCGGAAATGTGTAAGGAAGACGGATTGGTTCTTCCAGAAGCTGGGCCATGGGCGAAAACAAAACATATAAAAATTCAATATTATTTTCAATTGTTTTCAACAAGTATGAAAAAGAAATGGAAGACTCGAGTTTATATTGATTTATTTGCTTCTGCCGGGAAAGCAAGAATAAAAAGCACTAACGAAATCATACCAGGTTCGCCATTGTTGGCTTTAGAAATTAAAGATCAATTTGATAATTATATCTTTGTGGAAAAGGATCAAGAGTATATTGGTGCATTAAAAAAAAGAATTGATAGTTTATTCCCAAACCAAAATTGCTCTTATATTAATGGCGATTGTAATTTACAGGTAAAAAGTATAATTTCGGCAATTCCTTCATTTGATAGAATTAACAATGGATTGTCTTTGTGTTTTATCGATCCATATAATTCAAACCAGCTTAATTTTAATACTATCCGAGAGATCTCAAAAATATACGTAGATTTTCTTATTCTCATACCTTCATATATGGATATAAATAGAAATGAACATGCGTACATTAAAGAAGATAATCCCACTTTGGATTTGTTTCTAGGAACGGATAAATGGAGAGAGGATTGGCGAAAAAATAGAACTAATTATAATAAATTTGGATTATTTATAGCAGATTATTTTTGCATTCAGATGAAAAATCTCGGATATATCTATAATAACCTTTCGGATATGGAATTGATTAAAATGGAGGTTGACCAAAATTTACCGTTGTACCATATAGCATTTTTCTCTAGAAATAAACTCGGGTATAAATTTTGGATGGAAACAAAGAAAAACACAACCAAGCAATTTGATTTGTGCTTTGATGAGGAATAAATAGATGTCACAGAAGACAAGGATTGAGTGGACTGAATATAGTTGGAATCCAGTTACAGGATGCTCAAAAATATCGGATGGTTGTAAAAACTGTTATGCTGAGAAGATGGCTCTAAGGTTAAAGTCTATGAAAAATGAAAGATATAAAAATGGCTTTGATATAACTCTTCAAAAAGATTTGTTAAAGATTCCGTTTATGTGGAAAAAGCCTAGAATGGTTTTTGTTAATTCAATGAGTGATCTATTTCATGAATCTATTCCTGTTGAATACATTAAAGAAGTTTTTATAGTAATGAATCAATGCCCACAACACACTTTTCAGATCCTTACAAAAAGAAGTGAAAGACTACTTGAGCTTTCGAGTGAATTAAATTGGACCCACAATATTTGGATGGGTGTAAGTATTGAAAATATGAAATCAAAATATAGGTTGAGTCAATTAAAAAAAACAAAAGCTAAAACAAAGTTTATCTCATTTGAGCCATTATTAGAGCATGTAGATATCAACTCACTTCACGGAATTGATTGGGTTATTGTAGGAGGAGAATCAGGTCCAAAGGCAAGGGAAATGAAAGAAGAATGGGCAATTAGTTTACGCGATAAATGTATTGAACAACATGTCCCCTATTTTTTTAAGCAGTGGGGTGGATTTTATAAAAAAAAGAAAGGAAGATTGCTGGATGGAATCGAATGGTCAGATATGCCAAAAGGGAAAGTTGATTATA
The DNA here is from genome assembly GCA_001587715.1 of Candidatus Methanofastidiosum methylothiophilum. Taxonomy (GTDB): domain Archaea; phylum Methanobacteriota_B; class Thermococci; order Methanofastidiosales; family Methanofastidiosaceae; genus Methanofastidiosum. Next base: position 1,738 of record LNGC01000235.1, read on the forward strand.
ATCTAAGTAAGTAAGCTTAAAATTGATTCAGAAGTAAAGGTAATCGCCCTCGCCCTCCTGGCTCGGGCGATATTGGAAATCGATCAAGAAAAATCAGCGACATAACTTTCGCTATCTACATCGTCGCGCGCCCGGTTGGCGCGCTCCTCGGGTTG
>LNGC01000236.1 GCA_001587715.1 Candidatus Methanofastidiosum methylothiophilum
GATAGCGAACTTGAAAGGATCAGCAGCAGATGAGCTTAAGGATGAAATAGTGGAATGAATTCATTCCACTAAACCTTTGAAACTATATTTTCGGATTCCTTGGTTATTGGTTGTGATGTTTTATTCATCACAATACTATCCAATATTTCATATAGTGGTTTTTGCATGTGATAGCTGTAAGGACCGCCTCCAGACATGCTCAAGGGTTTCATTTGATAATCTCCTTGAAATAATGCATGAACCCCTATAAATTTATCATTGTAATCTGGTTTTGTCCAAATCATGATCCATTCTATAAGGTCGCCATTACTCCCTGTTCTGAATGAAGCATGTTCAACACCATCCGGCTTGATGGATAATCCTGAACCACCATTTAATCCCATGCTTCTTGAATTAATTTCAAGGAGTTTGGTTCTATAGTAAGATTCCAAAATGCCCATAACGTAATATGGAGAATCTTCATACATTTGCATTAACCATTTTGTTTGTGGAATTTTTATTATATCAATCCTAATTGCAGAATAGTTGTCTGTGAGGACTATTTTTGTATCGTTCACCAAAGTTCCATCGGCTTCTGTGCGGTCCAATTGTTGGACATCAGCAATGCTCCAATTAGCCGGAATAGTAAAAGCTATACCGTTATCGCGATAGATTGAAGGTGCTGCAAAAGCGATTGATGACGATAGTAATATCAAAATTAATGCTAGCCAAATTTTTCTCAATTTTTTTCCTCCTTAAAGTCCATAAGATAATTTGCTATTTAAATCCATCTGGAATTTAGAATAGATTCTCTTCTGCGAAACTTTATATCTTAGCTTGACCTTTTCGGCTTTTCAGAGGGATTTGAGATGAGAATATTCAAGCTCGTAATGGCTTTGATGCTATTTTCGATATTATATGCGTCAATAAATTGTGTTGCAGCGACCCAAATAGTAAATGTAGGAAATTATATCATAACTATTGAATGTCCTGACCAGATGTTGGTGGTTCCGCAAAGTGAGAACACAATTGGACTTCAATCAACAATTAATGCTCAAAATATTATTATGTTGGGTGCATATCCGGCTAAAAGGTCAGAAATTCGACTTGACGTTATTGATAATTTAGCGCAAGAATACTATGGGGTTACAGGTCGCGAAATTCCATCCACACAACCTGTTGGTAATATCGATGTAGGAGTAGATGGAACTTCAGGCTTTGTGACCGTAGAAAAATATAGTGAGAATAATGCGATAGCTACGATCGTATCTTGGCCTGCTCCAGACAATAAAGCTGCGTTAGGTCTAATTGTAATGTGGAATCCTAGCGAGAAATTAGCTGGAATCATTAAGTCAATAAGTGTGAGTAAGAAGTATTAAATTTTTTGATATTTATGTAATATCAAATAAAGTTACCAATCCCAAAAAAATACTAATCGTATCTGAGATAATAGTCTAAATGGTGCTTTTATTATTCTAATAATTATCTTAAAAGGTAATTTGATCATTGCCAAACCCACCTTAAAGGGAAATAACACAATTTTTGCGGGTAGCGACATACTTATCCTCGTATCTTCTGTGTGCAAACTCCAATAAGAATCTTTCTATGAATCCAGATGTTTTGATTGTAACATGATAGAAATCTTTATATACTTAAATATATATTATTTATAATTATATTATAAATTTGGCCCACAGAGCCAAAATCTAAAATCTGGGAGTTTTTATTTATGGTTGAAGAAGAAATTAAAAAACTAACTTTTACACAAGAAGAATTTGATAAAATAATATCAGATCGCCTAATGCGTGAAAGGGATAAGCATAATGAAACTATCAATTCACTAACGGCAGAAAATGAGAGCTTAAAAAATAAAATTAATTCCATTGAAGTTGAAAATCTCATTAAAGAA
>LNGC01000237.1 GCA_001587715.1 Candidatus Methanofastidiosum methylothiophilum
AGAGAAATATTTTACCCCTACCTCAACATTTTCACCCACCAAAAAATTCAAAAAAACGCCATGCAAGAAACTTGTTTTTAAGCGCTCTCTACGAAACAATCAGTGTTTCTTAATTGTGTATTCTAAAGTAATATTTAAAAGAATGCTTTTAAAATCATGCTTTTATTTTTTTACTACTTTTGCAGTGACAGTGGAAAAATTAATGAGGTTTATAAAGTAGCTTTTATAGATGGTTCTCAAATATTCAACAAATTCTATTATTCAAAGCAAGTTTTATATATAATAAGAAGGCTGGGGCAGTAGTTCAGCGGGAGAACGCATCCTTCGCAAGGATGAGGCCGGGGGTTCAATTCCCCTCTGCTCCACCACACAAGGGACAGTTTAAGAGAAATTATAGAGTTAGAGCAATTTCTATTGCCAAAGAAGTTATATAGGGACATTAGCCACTGAAAGAAACAGGTTCTGATTTGTGCTAAAAGATTATTCTTTGCATTCTTAAAGGCAAACATTTGAATAAAAGTTGTAAATAAGTATACTTAAGAAGATAAAATACAAAAAACATGGGAAAAATTAAAGATGTAGTATATGCATTTATAGATGCAAATAACCTACACATAGAAACAAGTAAGAATGCAGGATGGTTTGTTGATTATAAGAAATTGCGAAAATGGCTTTCAGAAAAATTTAATGTGTCAAAAGCTTATATGTTCATTGGAAAAGTTAAAGGAAATGAAACACTTTATTCATCTTTGGAACAAAACGGATTTATATTAATGTTTAAGCCAACTATTCCAGATAATAGAGGAAAGATAAAAGGAAATGTTGATGCAGATCTTGTATTAAAAGCAATGATTGAATTTCCCAATTATGATAAGGCAATAATAATTACTAATGACGGCGATTATTATTCACTGGTACGGTATTTAAAGGAAAAAGGAAAACTTCAATATGTTATAAGTCCTTATGTGGAAAATCTCTCTGTCTTGCTTAAACGTGAAGCCGGAAAGCAAATCCTGTTATTGGAACAGGCTCGTAGTATACTCGAATACATAAAAAAATGAGGAAGGACCACATAAGCACAGAAACTTATGCAGGACTTCCTCCTATAAATTCTATTATATTTTAACACATTTTATAATCCTGTCAATAGACGGACATTCTACTATTTTCAATAACTAACATGTAAATCCTTTATAGACTCGCCCATTCGAATTCTTTCCAATCTCGTATAGTTTGTCCCGAGCATCTGTTTTTCAGTATAAGAGTTGTCATAAGTTGTGAATGAGCCCGCGTCAATATACACAATCATCTTCTATAATAGCTTAGCTTCTCTTCCCATGTTCTTGGATAAGTAGAAGACAGATTCCTTACCTAAGGCTTCCGCAAGGTCATGTACTCTAAGATATACATCAGCCCCAGCAAATACAGCATTCAATTTAACTATTCTGTTTAATTTACCTCCAATAGTTGCTCCTTCCTCTGCTCCACCATGATTTATTTTCAAATCATCAAATAGTATGTCTTTTAAAATTAATTAAATTGAAATGGGCAGGTAACCCTGCCCATATTGTTAAGAAATTTCCTACTAGCTTAATGAGTTTCTTTGTACTTGCGCAAAACTTCAAGCGCATAATCTATATCAGCTTCAGTATGATCAGCACAGATTTGGAAACGTATCTCCTGATCGCCCTTTGGGACTACTGGGAAGTTAAGCCCGGTTGCTAAAATACCATTCTCTTTAAGGAATTTAACAAGTTCGGTCGTCTTCTGTGTGTCTCTAACCATAAGTGGGACAATAGGATGGTCTCCTTTTAATACTTCATACCCGAGCTCAATTAAGCCAGACCTAAATCTTTTTGCCATATCTCTAATA
>LNGC01000238.1 GCA_001587715.1 Candidatus Methanofastidiosum methylothiophilum
ATGGTGCGGGAGCTGGGATTTGAACCCAGGAAGACCTACATCACAGGGTCCTAAGCCCTGCACCTTTGACCAGGCTCGGCAACCCCCGCTTGTTAATTAAATCCAAGCCATATATTTTGAAGTTCCTTATAAATGTAACGATGAGACATACGTCAATCAAATACAGTGAAACTTTTATATTAATCTTATAATTATTTTTCAGGTGTAACAAATGGAACATTTAATGGCCGACAGGGCAAAAGATATTTTAGGTATAATGAAAGTATTCTCTATTGACCCTCTCGAGGTTAAGAATTGTAGTTTCCCGGGACACAAGGGAAGTGATATTGGTGACAGTAGTATTGGTTTTTTAGAAAATTCAGGAGAAAAAAATATTTATTCAATACATTCAGTTCACTATTGCAGAGAACATAGAGACATACAAATTACAGAAATTGAAAAAAGATTAAAAGATAAAATAAAAGGCATTACATCGGATAAAGGTTCTATACTGATAACAAAGATTAAGATTGATCCAGATAGTTTTCCGGAGAAAGATATTCTTGGTAAAAAAATTAATATTGAGAAAACAACTCCAATTTTGATTAATAAAGGGAATTTAGGATTTTTAATGAATATTTCTGAAGAATCAAAAACTATGACATTAAAATCAGTTATCGATAAAATAATGAATCTAGAGATTGAATTCGACATTGCATGGGAGGAATTCTAGGTTTGAAGAAAACAAAGATTGTATGTACAATTGGGCCAAGTGTTTCAAACTATGAAATGATAAAAAAACTTGTTCTTTCAGGAATGGATGTAGCAAGATTAAATTTCTCACATGGCACCCATTCTGAGCATCTGAAAGTAATTAAGGACATAAAAGAAGTATCTGAAGATACAAATAAAAAAGTTGGAATCTTACTAGACACGAAAGGGCCAGACATTAGAATAGGTGAATTTAGTAATACAATTCATATTTTTACAGACCGAGAATACATCTTTTCTGCCAAAAAGGGAAAAGATATAATCCCATTGCAAAACGATATATCTAGATTCTTAAAACCTAACGATAAAGTCTTAGTTGATGATGGCACATTAATATTTTCTGTTGTAAAAATTGAGGATAGTTATATCTATCTTAGGGCATTGAATGAAGGAAATCTCAGACAAAAAGTAAGTATAAATATTCCTGAAAATGAATACTGTCCTTCAGCCGTTACAGAAAATGAATTAGTTGATATAAAATTTGGAGTAAAGCACGAAGTTGATTTTATCGCACTGTCTTTTGCATCGACTAAAGAAGATATAATTAAGGCGAGAGAAATAATAAAAGAAGACGATGGTGAGCAATGGATAATTTCTAAGGTAGAGTCTAACTTTGGGATAAAAAATATTGATGACTTAATTGAATATTCTGAAGGCATAATGGTTGCAAGAGGGGATTTGGGAGTTGAGATAGACCTTTCTAAAATTCCAAGTGTTCAGAGATCTATAATTGAAAAATGTAATGTCAAAGGTAGGCCAGTAATTGTTGCAACTCAGATGTTAAATTCCATGATAGAAAACCCAAGACCAACTAGGGCTGAAGTTGAGGATATTGCCAGTGCAATTTACAGCGGAGCTGATGCAGTTATGTTGTCAGGTGAAACAGCAATTGGGAAATACCCCATTGAAAGCGTAGAAATGATGGTAAAGGTGGCAATTGAAACTGAAAAAGAACTAAAGCCAAGATCAGAATATGGCCCTTCTAAAAGAGTAGCAGATGTAATCTCTTCACTTGTGGCAAAAGCAGTATTATTATCAGATGTCAAGGCAATTGTAACTTCAACAAGATCAGGTTACACTGCATGTATGGTGTCTAGACACAAACTATCAGT
>LNGC01000239.1 GCA_001587715.1 Candidatus Methanofastidiosum methylothiophilum
TAGAAAATATTGCAGGAGCAGTAGGATTTGCAAAGGCTATTGAATTGGTAACCCTCGAAGAAACAAAAAAGATTGAACATATGAGAGATCATCTAATAAAAAGAGTATTGTCAGAGATACCTAATACAACATTAAATGGTCACAAAGAAAAGAGAATTCCTCACAACGCTAATATTACATTTCACTATGTAGAGGGGGAATCAATTACACTTCATCTGGATATGAGGGGATTTTCCGTCAGTACAGGCTCAGCTTGTTTCAGTAAGTCTCTTGAGGCAAGTCATGTTATAATGGGCATTGGAGGGGACCACGAGAGAGCGCATGGATCTGTTCGGTTTACATTTGGTAGGTATAATAATATCACTGATGTTGATTCAGTAGTGGATAATATAGCTGAAGTTGTGACTGAGCTTAGAAAAATTAGCCCACTAGGTAAGAATTCTTAAGGAGGAATAATAAATGAAATTTCCATATAGTGAAAAAGTTTTGGAACACTTTCGTCATCCACATAATGTAGGCAAAATAGAAAATCCAGATGGCAAAGCAACCGAAGGAAGCCCTGCATGTGGCGATATGGTTTCAGTTTACCTAAAAGTTAATCCTGAAACTAAGATAATTGAAGATATTAAATTTGAGTCATATGGATGTGCATCTAATATTGCAACAGGTTCGATTATCACCGATATGGCTAAGGGTAAAACTCTTGAAGATGCAAAGAAAATCACCTGGCAACAGGCAGCAGATGCTTTAGGGGGATTACCTACAATAAAAGCGCACTGCTCGGTGTTGGCCGTTGAAGGATTGAGGGCAGCAATTCAAAATTATGAAGAAAAGCACGGAATAATGGTTGAAAAAGTGCCTACTACGATAGAGATTGTTAACAATAGATTGAAGAAAGTAATGAACCCACTAACAGGTCTTGATGTAGTAAGAACAAATCTTATTAAAAAGATAGAAATTAACAATGGTAAAATTTTTCTCACAATCGATTTACCATCTAATCATCAATTCGCTAATTCGATAAGAGAAGAGATAAAAGAAAAAATTGAAACTCTATGGGATATTAAAGAAGTAATCTTAGATTTTATGGATTAAATTCATTTTGGGCATATATCGATTTACCCATAAGTTAATAAAATAAGAGCGTCTCAAAGATTTTAATAAGAAAGGGTATTCTTCATGGGCCAAGTAAATGAGAAAACTTCTTTAGGAAATCCCATTGTTATTGTTATTGTTTACTTAGTTTTGGGTGTAATATGGGTCCTATTTTCTGATGTTTTTTTAGCATCAAGCATAAATGATGTATCCACATTGATTTTTTTCCAAACATTTAAAGGTATTTTTTTCATTTGCCTGACTTCCGTAGTGATATTTTATTTGATTAACCGAGGATTTAATAGAATAAAGTCATCCCAACAAATCATGAGTGAATCTGAAAAGAAACATAAAATTATTTTAGATACTGTTGGAGATATAATACTCTACGTTGATAAATACGGAAAAATATTAGAAATCAATAAGAGAGTTGAAACTAAATTAGGATACAAGAAAGAAGAATTACTTGGAAAAAGTTTCATGGACGTTGGAATACTTGACGTCAAATATACTCCTCTTTTAGCTAAAATGTATAGGCAGGGGATAACCGATAGATCTGGTGGAAAAATAGAGCTTGAATTAAAGCATAAAGATGGCAGTCATATTGTGGTAGAGGCAAACAATAAGTTCATTATACAAAATGATGAAGTTATAGGAGCAGTTACTGCATTTAGGGATATCACAGAGAGAAAGAAAGCTTTAGTTCAAATAGAAAATAATATTGAGAATTTTGCACATCTAATAGATCATATTAGAAATCCA
>LNGC01000240.1 GCA_001587715.1 Candidatus Methanofastidiosum methylothiophilum
TAATCAAGTTTAATCACAGGTGTAATATGAATTTCTCCACCACCTGATGGTATATTATATGGTCCATCACTGAATCTCTCTGCTATAAAAAGTATTGTTTTAGCTGCATTAGTAATATAATAACCATATACTGTTCCGCTTGCTGTAAAAGAAAAGGTTTGTTCCGCATAAGAAGCCTTTCCTTTTCCATCTGCATCTGTTGTTATTGTCCAACTTGCTCCTGTTAGAGTTTTTGCAGAATAACCAGCAATAGCGCACTCTGTATAATTAGCATTGGTATCAGACTCTGCTGGTGTATAATCGTTTACATAAAGCCTTAAATATAAATCTGCTGGAGTTGTATTATTCACAATCCTCTTTAAACTTTCATTTTCGCCTTCATTGACCAAAATACCTGCCATATTTATACCTCCTTACTTAAATTTTTCTTTTGCATTTTATCTTTTTTCTCTTTTACTTCTTTTATATCTTCAATCAATTCTATATCCCCTTTGAACCTATTATAAAAATCAACATCAACTTCAATTTCATCACCAATTTTAAAAATTCCATAGTCTGATGAAAAAACATTATTTAAAAATCTTACTTTCATATAAACTCCTTTAAAGGGGGGGACAAATCCCCCCATATAAGATTATACTGTTGCTGTCTTATAAACTACAAAAGCAACCGCTGGATGAACAGCAATTCCAATTCTAAATTTTGCTCTTAAGGTTGTTTGGTCATAAGTAAATTTATTATGTGGTGAAGATTCTATTGTTAAATCCTGTCTTAATCCTATTCTAATATTCTTAAGGTCTCCAAATATAGCAACTGGTTTGTCTGCTGTAAATGTATAAGGCATTCTCTCGCTTTTAAGATATTCATAACCTAAAAGTGTTTTTGCTTCAGGATCAAATATAGGATGGTTTTGTGTATCAGCAATTTTTAAAACTTTTGCATAGAATAATCTATGTCCTATCCAAACAGGTTCTAAAGCGTAATCAGTAGAAACTCCGTTGGTGCAATCTACCATAGAACCATAATCTATACCTGTAGTTGATGAACTTCTAACAATTGTGACTCCTGAAGTATTTATAACTCCATTAAATGGATCACCTCCTGAAGTAGAACCAACCAAAGCAACTCTATCTATCTCTTTTCCCATTGCTCTTCCAAAAAGAGAAGTAAGATATGCATCAACAGCAGGGCCTATCTTCTGGTCTGAAAGGAATTCATTAGAAATATAGGTTATTGCCATTCCTTTTTTGATTGTTAAGGATGTTTGTCCAAAAACTGGAGTAGTATCTGATGTAGGGGTTGCACTTTCTGCTACCCAAGAGAATGAGACATCTGTATTAAGATTTGGAATATAATCTATATTTGAAGATACCGGAATTATATCTCCTCTCTTTAAAACGAATGAAGCATCTTTTGCTATATCGAGAATTCTATTTACATATTCAGGAGGGACAAGATAACCACCTGAACCACCCTCTTCTAATGCCTTTTTCAACCAATCAGCGAAATTTTCTTTATTCTCTCCTGCTATTGGAACCTTAATTATCTTTTGCTCTATAAGTTTTTCAACCTCTTTTAAAATATCTTGCATAATAGCATTCTGGTCTGGAAACTTTGGCAGTAACTCCTTTTCAACCTCTTTGGCAATGATACTTATATATTCTTTTTCTTTATCCATTATTTTTTACCTCCTTTATAATGGTTTCTAAAAATGATTTTAATGTTTTCTCTTCTAAAGGTTCTGAAGCATCGAGTAACTCCTCTAATGCTTCAATGGCCTCTTGCATTTGTGAAATTGCATTTTTCACCAATTCTCTATTTTTTGCACTTAAAACTCTACCC
>LNGC01000241.1 GCA_001587715.1 Candidatus Methanofastidiosum methylothiophilum
CCTCTAACTGAAGATAATATATTGATTAACTCAGAAAAATACCAGATTTCAATTGTCAGTAAAGGTGAAGTTGACCTTATATCAGATGGAAACAAAGTTATTAAAAATTTCACCGGAAACGCAGGAATGACGACAGGAGGCACAGGTGACATCTTAGCAGGGCTCATAGCCGCCTTTGCAGCAAAAGGAACAATTCTAGAAGCGGCATGTGCAGGAACATTCTTGAATGGAATCGTTGGTGACACCACAGCGAAAGAGATGGGCATGAACTTTAGGAGCTCTGATATGCTCGAAAGGATTCCAAAATCCTTGAAATTCTGTGAGAAATTTTAATTTATTTTTTCAAACTACATTCGATATAATCAACAATTTCTTTAGCCCATTCAAGTGCTGCATCTGGGCCGTTGGCTGTTATGATTTTTCCATCCCTTACAACGTTCTTATCTTCAAAAATCACGCCTTCTTGATCAAATATATCTGGCTCCCCCCACAAGGTGGCTCTTTTACCTTTTAAAACTCCAGCCCTTGCCATGATGTTTGGTGCATAACAAATTCCACCAACTAAGGATAAATTTTTTTCAGCTTTCTTAATATATTCATGCAATTTTTTGTCATCTGTTAGATTGAAAGTTCCTGGCCCCCCTACCAATAGAAAGGCCTCATAATCTTCTATATTAATATCATCAATTCCAAGTACTTCAATTATTTTCCCAAATTTACTCCAAGCAGTTCCTTTTTCATGTGAAACAACAGTCACTGTGTACCCTTTTTCTTCAAATATGGACCTAGGGATAAATAGTTCCTCATCCCTAAATCCTTCTTGAGCAATCCACATTAAAATGCAGAACATAAGTATCTCCTTTCATGATTAATTATTAAAGTTTATACTGTAATTATATCATATCCCTCTTCCATGTATCTAGCCATACTTGGATGGCCGAATAGTTCATCACATAGCTTTAGTTCTTGTTTCTTTGCCTCTTCAATAGTTCCACTCTTTGTTGCACAAGCTTTACATACACAGTCTATTAGGCCTTCATCTTTTACCCTTAAATAATAATAGTGTAGCGGATTACCCGATTCATTTAGTTTTCCAATAAGTGCAGCAGCAGAGCCTTCAATTATTAGCTTGACGTCATATCCTTTTGCATGAAACTCTAAGGCATTTATCAACGCGTGAATTACACACATTGGATCTCCTGTAAAAGCAAATATTGCGACTTTTCTTTGCATCCAAAATTGAACCATCTTTTCACCTTTTATTAATTGCAATTAGTTAATTCTAGTAAATATAAATTTTGCGCCTATTTTTTAGCTGTTAAATAGGATGCCTCTATCTCAAGGGATCAATAAAGAACAATAAAATATAAATTTAAATCATAACAAGTTCTATTTCAATTACGTCGAATATTCCACTATCACTGTATGCAATCATTGATATGGGGTAAGTACCCGCTGGTATGGACTCACTAACTTCAAAGGAGACACCATAAGTTGCTATATTATGTGCTTTGATTTGCTGACCATCGGGGGATATATTTACATTGATGCCAATCGGAAGTCCTTTAAACATTACCATTACTTCCTTCTTGGTGAAGAATCCCCTGTTTTCTACTTGAAGTTCAGCATATTGTTTCCCCCTTATAGGCTCAAAGAAGGATATTACTTTTCCATCTTTGATTACTACAAGTCTTTGAGTTAGACCTGGTGATGCTATATTCCTCCCATCTTGTATTATCACGGGGGCGTTAGTTAGATTGAATGTTTCTATGTCTACTCGATCGTAAACAATTGCTTTAGGTACTTTCTGCTCAGGAGGGGCAGGTGGCGGCGGTGGAGC
>LNGC01000242.1 GCA_001587715.1 Candidatus Methanofastidiosum methylothiophilum
AATCCGAATGTTCTTGATGTTGGTTGCGGAACAGGCCATCATGCATTCATGTTTGAAAAATATGGTGCCAATGTAATTGCCTTTGATTATGATGAAAGTAAAATAAAGGAAGCGAATGAAAATAAATCTAAACGCAATTCTAACGTGAAATTTTTAATAGCTGATGGGAACTATCCTGAAAAATATTTTACTGAAAAATATGATATTGTCTTCATGGCAGGTTTCTCTTTATTTGCGATCAATCTTAACAAAGATGTCATGAGAAAATATCTCTCAATGCTTAATGAAGATGGCAGGCTTGTCATGGTACATAATTCCAATCTTACAGGTCTTGTAAGAAAAACCGCTTGGAGAAATCATAAAAAAGAAGAGGTATATTCTTTCTTTGAAGATGCAGGTGGAAAAGTTGAGAAGTTCTATTTCTATGACAGGCATATTACTGTAAAGATATTACGCCGTTTTGCTATTAGCAACATGTCAACAAGACTGCATGTTCTAGTATCTAAAATAACTAAGCTGCCTTGTGCTTTGGTCTTTATCGCAAGTAACAAGAAACAGTGAATTTATATATTATAAGAGTAGATTATTTGTGATGGTGAAGACATGAGAATACTTTTTAATATTGGTCATCCAGCTCAAGTTCATTTCTTTAAAAACGCATTTCGTATCCTTGAAAAAAAAGGTCATGTTTGTAAGATGACGGCTGTTTCCAAAGAAGTATCTTTGGTTTTATTGGATGCATATGGGATCCCATATGATGTAGTTGGAAGCGCAAAACCATCCTTTTTTTCAAAAGGCACAGAACTATTGAAAATCGAACATAAACTTCACAAGATTGCACGATCCTTCAAGCCTGATATTCTCGTTGGTGGAGTCGGCAATGCATATATTGCTCACCTTGGAAAAATGATTGGTAAGCCTTCTATTGTTTTTGATGATACGGAACATGCAAAGATCGAACATATGCTGATGGATCCCTTTGCAACTGTGATATGCACACCCTCTTCTTTTACAAATGATCTTGGAAAGAAGCAAGTAAGGTACAATGGATACCACGAGCTTGCATATCTTCATCCAAATTACTTCAAGCCTAATCCAGCCGTCTTAAAAGATCTCGGACTAAATGAAGGAGATCCGTTCATAATATTGAGATTCGTTTCCTGGGATGCAGACCATGATTATGGTCATCATGGAATACAGAACAAAATCAAGCTGGCAACAGAGCTTGAGAAATATGGGAAAGTTTTCATTACTTCAGAAATTGGTCTTGTGCCTGAACTGGAGAAATACAAACTCAAGATTGCTCCGGAAAAACTGCATGATATGCTCTATTATGCAACTATGTGCATAGGAGAAGGGGCTACAGTAGCAGTTGAAAGTGCGCTATTAGGCACTCCGGCAATCTATATTTCTTCTTTAATAGGTACAATGGGTAATTTCATTGAACTTGAGAATAAATATGGACTTATATTAAATTACAATGATTCTGCTCAAGCCTTAGACAAAGCAGTTGAACTTCTCCAATCTCCTGATCTTAAAAACAGTTGGATAAAGAAAAGAGATAAATTATTAGAAGACAAGATCGATGTTACTGCATTTATTGTGTGGTTTATAGAGAACTATCCCGACAGTTTTAAGAAGATAAAAGAGGATAAAGATATACGTTCTATGTTATAAATTTAAACTACGCTGAAAATATTCGCACAGTTTCTGTGCTATTATTAAAAAACAGGTGTTAGCGGATGTTAGAAAAGAACTCTGAACTCTGGGACATATACACTAAAAAGGAAGAGTATTCTGCAAAGGAACTGGACAAACATAACAGATTTAGTTATGC
>LNGC01000243.1 GCA_001587715.1 Candidatus Methanofastidiosum methylothiophilum
ATCCATTCATAGAAAAAGTCACAGAACTGATACCCACAGGTACATTTGTAAATGTGTATGGAGTCTTTATTGAAGGCCCGACAAATAGTCCTGCAGGTGTTACTAATTGAACTATTGCGCCAGCAGGTTGAGAAGTCACAGTAATAGATCCAGTGGCATTAGGATTATATGTCGGCGTTAGACTACCATAAACATATTCATTTTCCCCTGCATTAACGTATACTTGTGTTGTCCAGTTTTGGTACCCTCCTAAAGATAGGGTTATTGTTGACCAACCAGGTGTTATGTTTGTAAATGTGTATGGTGTAGATTGCATAGGGCCAACATACATTCCATCAGGAGTCTGTAGGGCTATAGTTGCACCGTTAGGATTTGAGGTTACAGTTATGCTCCCATAAAGATATTGTGGTGGCAACACAGCAAACAGTGGTGAAGCAAATAATGCAAATATCAATGCAATGCCCACTAGAGAAATTGCCACGCTTCTTTTTCTAGAACTCGTTATTTTAGTTAATTTTTGTTTGAACTTTATTTTTTCCATTTTAAACCTCCTTGCAGTAAATAATAAATAAAGAATTTATAAATATTAGTATTATTATTGAGAAAATCGTAAATACATCAACAATAATCTTAATAATTAACTATTTGAGAAGAAGTTATTTGGTCCTTCATCAAGATTTCTTTATAATCACCAGAGAGGCTAGAACTTTTAGCAAAAATCGTATCTCAAAATTTAGGTAAATCGTATTTCAGTAAAATTTAAATAATTTAAAGTATTTAATTATGGATGTATGACAGATGTTATTAAAAAAGATGGAAGAAGAGAAAGATTTGACCAAGAGAAATTAAAGGATTCGATTGTTTCTGCAACAAGAGAAGCAGGCTTAATGAACAGAAGATGGGTAGACGATGTAATCGAAAATGTTTCTGCTAGCGCCATAGCCTTCTCAAGAGGCAAGAAAGAAGTAGAAGCGAAAACCTTAAGAGAAATGATTTTAAGTGATCTTGACAAGCTTGAGAAAAAAATAGCAGATGCATGGAGAGAATTCGATAAGACAAAGTAGCAACTGTAAATCTAAAATGTCTCTATAACTTATATCTTAAATTATTTTTATTTTTTAATAAATTAAATTCACTAAATTCTTTTGTAGAACCTTCAAAAATAATTGAACTTTTATCTAAAGCTATAACTGTGTCAGACATATACTCTATTAGGGGTATATTGTGAGATATTAAAAGGTATCCAAAGTTCATTTCTTTTTGTAGATTATTTAGTAGTTCAAGCATCTGAGCTTGCACGGCTATATCAAGTGCCGAAGTAGGCTCGTCCAATATAATATATTCAGGCTCTAAGATAAGAATTCTAGCAAGAGCTACTCTTTGATTTTGCCCACCAGAAATTTGATGAGGGTATCTGCAAAATATGTCAGAGGAAAGACCTACAGTATCAAGTATCTCTAAAATTAATGACCCCCTATCAGAGAGATCAATATCCATTAGATTTGCTGTTTCAAAAAGTGATTGTTGAATTGTTTTTTTAGGATTTAAGGAACCTTGTGAATCTTGAAAGACCATCTGAACTTTATTCAAAGATTTTCCTTGCTCTTCCTTTGTAGTTGACCATATATCAAGATTATTTACAAAGACTCTGCCTTTTGTAGGTTTTTCTAATCTCATGATTATTTTTGCAAGTGTCGTTTTCCCTACTCCAGAAGGCCCAACTAATCCAACAGTTTTTCCTTTATTTAATTCTAAAGATATGTCAGATAGTATCACATCATG
>LNGC01000244.1 GCA_001587715.1 Candidatus Methanofastidiosum methylothiophilum
AGATTCCAAATAAAGAAAGGGAAAGAATATATTCAGACTTTAGAAAAGGTAAAATAAATATCCTCGTTGTATCTAAAGTGGCAAATTTTGCGATAGATTTGCCTGATGCAAATGTAGCCATTCAGGTCTCAGGTACTTTTGGTTCGAGACAGGAAGAAGCCCAGAGATTGGGTAGAATATTAAGACCAAAGAAAGATGGATCCTCGGCAAAGTTTTATTCAATTGTCACTAAAGATACCAGAGACCAGGAATACTCGGCAAACAGACAGATATTTTTGACAGAGCAAGGCTACAAGTACGTTATAGTAGATGACCATAACGTAGATAGTATATTGAAGTGATATTATGATTGAAGGAACAATTGATGCCGGAGCTTGTGGATTTATAAATAAAGTGAAGGTAAAAAGAAAGGGACTAGGATTTAAAGTTGAAATAAAAACTAACTGCAAATTAGTTGAAAAATTTGCAGAAGATATAGAAACTTTGGACAAAGACGTAGTATTCAAAAAGATGCCTATAAATCCAGTATACCAAAAAGCTGACATTTTACATGCTGTATGCCCCGTGCCCTGTGGGGTATTAAAGGCATGTGAAGCTGAAGCAGGCTTTGCAATAAAGAAAAGTGTAAAAATTGATTTGGATGAAAAAGAAGAATAAAAATAAAAATTTATTTTAATCTATCCTATTTTAAATCCTCCAACGCTGGTACCACTGCTTGAAGGCATGAAAGGTATAAGCCACTGAGCAAGTGCCTGTGCACATCTTGTTTGCAAGTATACTTTTCCAGTACCGGTAACATTTGCTATAAGACCTTCACCGCTTAGAATTGTAGATTTCCAGCCTCCAATCCTTTCAACATTATAAGTAATCCCGCTGGAAAATGCAACAAGGTGTCCAGTATCAACTTTGAATGATTCTCCCTTTAGCTCTTTTTCAATTATAGATCCATAATTTGATATAAATAGATCTCCAACTCCATCAGCCTTTAGGAAGAATAATCCTTCTCCAGATACCAATCCTTTAAGTCCTTGGAATTTGGTATCAATTGTAACTTCCGGAGAAGAGCACATGTAAGCGCCACCCTGCAAGAACCATGTTTCCCCTTTCATTTTTATATGGGTTATATCTCCTGGGTATCCTGGAGCAAAACTAATAGTACCTGGGCCATTGCTTGTGAATGTATTCATAAATAGAGATTCGCCACCAAGAACACCTCTTTTTAAAGCTCCTCCAAGCCCACCTTTCATTTCGGTTTTAATACTGACATTAGAGGACATAGTTACCATTGCGCCAGCTTCCGCCACTATGGATTGTCCACTATTCAAATCTATATTTAGTATACTAAAAACTGGTCTGTCTTTTATCTCAAATTTATATCCTTGACCCCCACCACCAGAAAATCCAGGATTTACTGGGGCACCGGCACCCAATTTAGCACCGCAACCGGTACAGAATTGACTACCATCGGGGTTCTGCGAACCACAACCTGCACAAAATGCCATTGAAATCACCAACATATATGAATTCTCTGTATTTAAATACTTTTTGAAATGTTAACTATATTGCCTAGATTTCAGTGATATATATAGATTCTAACAAAGATTTTTAAAATTATAATAATAAAATAAAAATAATTTTTTTATGAAAATTATAAGAATTTCAAAAGATTTAAAAAGATTGTAGTTTGAATCATTTATAGGATTCTCATGATTAAAGTAAGACTATACTCAGAATATCGAGATATGTTAGGAAAAAATGAGATAGATGTGCCTTGCG
>LNGC01000245.1 GCA_001587715.1 Candidatus Methanofastidiosum methylothiophilum
GCTAGATTTAGATTTCTATTTCTTCTGTGGATCCCTATAGAAAAAAGAGTATTTTTATAGATAAATTCTCTTATATCTTTAATATTCTCAGGGAGCGCCATCTGCCCTGTTTCTCGAGGATATTCTTGTAACATTTTCTTGGCTTCCTCATCTGCAAGAGCCCTAATTAATGAAATCTTACCATCAGGGTAGTATTTGTACAGCAAAGCTATGCTTACCCCTGCTTTTTTGGCAATTTCTTTTGTAGTGATGTCATAGTAGACTTCCTTCTCTAGTAACTCCCTGGTAGCATCAAGCAAAGCTTTCTTTTTTTGCTCTTTATCACGATTCCAATTCTTCATAGTACTGCCCATTGAATTCACTTCAAAGTATGAAAATAGGTATATAAATCTAGTACCGAAAGCTTTATAAGTAAGTGGTACTAACTTAATAAGTAAGTAGTACTAACTTATAGTATAGGAAGGTGATAAAATGGTTGAGTTACTCGGGTTTAAAATTAACTGCCCTAAATGCAGATTAGCGAATTTAGAAGCTGAGAGTTCAGTTGAGAAGGTCCGTTGTCCAAAATGCGGTGCCATATTCCCTGCGACAAATGGGGTATTGGATTTGTTGAATGAAGAATCACCCGGCATGATTGCCATATCGGAGCCCATGAAATGGAATTGGGTCGTTAAGATTTATAATGGCATATTATGGAGAAGAAGCTTTTGGATGTCCAAATGGATGTTCGGAATCGGCTTCGATCAAGAATATAAATTAATCACAGATGCCGCAAAACTCTCTCCAAAAGATTCTGTTCTGGATCTTGCGTGCGGGCCAGGTACTTATACAAAACCGATCGCCCAGATCGTTAAACAAGGTCGAATTGTTGGATTTGATATCTCACTACCTATGTTGGGATTTGCTGCTAATCAAGCACAGAAGGAAGAATTGAAGAATATTCTATATATTCATGGCACAGTAAAAGACATACCTTTTGCAAATGAAGAGTTCGACGTAATAAATTGCTGTGGAGCACTCCATCTTTTTAGAGATATCTTGCCCGAACTACTCATTAAAATCAATGCTATGCTCAAACCGGGCGGACGTTTTACGATTGGTGCGGGTAGAAAGCCTGATGACAAATTTAATAGAAAGCTCGTGATACTGAGTACAAAGAAAACTGGATTAAAGTACTTCACTCCAGAAGAACTTAAACATAATTTGTACGATGCAGGGTTTTCTGATGTAAAAATCCACCACAGTAAACGCTATTGGTTAATTGCGAGTGCAAATAAATTCTAGGCTGAAAAGAAATATATGCCCCTTGATTGATCAATTAGTCAAAAATGCCCCATATTAGATTTCATACATTTTCTCTAGA
Organism: Candidatus Methanofastidiosum methylothiophilum; assembly: GCA_001587715.1. Lineage (GTDB taxonomy): Archaea > Methanobacteriota_B > Thermococci > Methanofastidiosales > Methanofastidiosaceae > Methanofastidiosum. The sequence goes on from LNGC01000245.1 coordinate 1,364, forward strand.
ATTGGCAGCGCCTTTCTAGCTACACTATTTTCTGCATCGTCTTTACTATTGCACGGCTCCCCTGTTATCTCTTGCCCACCTATATCTAGTGTAGAAAAAAAAGTAGGTCTATTATCTGATTTAACTTCAACTGTTTTATAGGTGGGGCGCTTAATTTTCAATTTGTCAAAAATCTCTTTTACTTTAGTGACGTAGTCCTCATAATCCTCAATATTTATGGATCCATAGATTGGGATAATCTCTTTTTCAATAATATTTTTTACTTTGTCAAATCCTTCTTCTAGGTAGATTGCGCCAATTACCCCTTCCAGTTTTTCTCCAGAGTCAATATGGCATTTTTTTGAAATAATATCTAGAACTTGCCTACTCTCCATGATCTTCTTTTTATTTGTAATATCG
>LNGC01000246.1 GCA_001587715.1 Candidatus Methanofastidiosum methylothiophilum
AGAAAAAGTTTACATAAATGAAGACATATCTCTTACTTTTTATGATGCAGGACATATCTTAGGCGCGGCTCAAGTGTGTCTTGATACCCCCCATGGAAGACTTCTATATACAGGGGATATAGGCTCTGATGTTAAGACTTTGAATCCAGTTAAAAAGAGAATACCTGGAGTGGACTACCTGATAATAGAGTCGACATATGGCATGAAAAGTGACATACATCCACCTATGGAAGGAAGGGAAAAGGATTTAATCCAAATAATTAAGGAAACAAGGAAGAAGAGGGGAAATGTCCTCATACCTGTTTTTGCATTAGGCCGAGGCCAGGACATAATGATGATTCTAAAAGAGGCAAAAGAGAAAGGACTTTTGCCTCAACCTATATACGTCGAGGGTATGCTTCTCAAAGCAAATGACATCTACGACAACTATCCCGAATGGATGAATAAAAAGATGTTTAATCTCTTCAAAAAAGAAAGTCCTTTCAACAGTAATATGTTTAGAGAGGTCTGGAATAGGAAAAAAATAATTCAATCAAAAGAACCAATAATAGTTGTTACTACTGCAGGAATGATGTCCGGAGGGCCAGTTATTGATTATTTCAAATCTTGGGCGCCGGATGAAAAAAACTCACTCATACTAGTTGGGTACCAGGTTGAGGAAACTTTTGGTAGACAAATTTTAGATGGGCTTAGGGAATTTAAAGATGAAGACGGAGATATGAAAAAGATAAATTGCAGAGTAGATTGGATTGAATTCTCTGCTCATGCCGACCATCCAGCACTTGTCGATTATGTTTCATCATTTGATGAGCCTCCAAAGAAGGTATTTTTAAATCATGGTGACCCAAAAAAACTAGAAGAGTTGTGGGAAGAAATTGATAAGATTACAGAATGCATAGTAGCGGACCCTAAAGTATACTACACCCTAGATGGAGAGACTCTACAGGAAGAAATATCTTCTCAAAAGGTAATTTACGAAAAATTACCGCCTCTAGACTCTGCATTTCAAATAATCTTTACAACACCACAAGATAAGATAATTAAAGATAGGTCAATAAATCTCATTGAAAACACTCAAAATGAGCTTCTTATAGCAGGCTATCTCGATGACTCTATTGTCTCTTTTATAATAGATGTAGTTAAAAGAGGGGCAAAAGTAAGGGCAATATTCAGACATATCACAAGGCCCGGAAATAAAAAGGCATTCAAAATCTTAAAGAAAAATGGTGCAGAAGTAAGGGTAAACAGGGAAAGCCATGCGAGATTCATAGTGTCTGACAATAGAGAAGCTATGATTTCCTCAGCAGACCTTACAAGAGACAGTTTCTATGATCACTTTGAAGCTGGAATACTAACTGGCGATAAGGAAACGATAAAGAAACTAAGAGAGTTCTTTTACAAGATGTGGGATCAGAGTGCCGAGGGGTATGTAAAGGATTAGCTATCCCTTAGCTACCCCTATTGGCCTTAATTTTGCAACTTTCTTTGCAAGCCCCGCTTTATCGCATACATCTACTACGTTATGGATATCTTTGTATACGTCAGGGGCCTCTTCAGCAACGACCTTTGGAGAGGCTGCTTTAACATATATATTTTGTTTTTCAAGCATTTTAATTATGTCCTCGCCCCTAAATTTCTTTATGGCCGCGCTCCTTGAAAGTACTCTTCCAGCGCCATGACATGTCGAGCCGAATGTTTGACTGGAAGATTTAATTCCAACCATTATATAAGATGCAGTTCCCATGTCTCCAGGG
>LNGC01000247.1 GCA_001587715.1 Candidatus Methanofastidiosum methylothiophilum
TGCTTAATATAAATACTATCGTTGACGCTTCATTACTATTCATTTCTTATTCACTCTCCTCTCTTTTTGTTTATTTTTTTTAATATTTCACGTAAGATTTTTTCACTCCATGGCCACAACACGCATGGGAAGCCCATTTGATGTATCCTAAACAGTAATCATACCCTTCATTTGTTGGTAAGTGTCCGCATCTTATACAGGGGCGTTCATTATTTGTTATTGGTTCTTGTGTATCGTCATATACCCATCCGTTTTTTGTGTATGTGATGGGGTGGCCTCTTAGGTGTTGATGGGCTGACATTTAAAATCAAAAAATGGGGGTTTTTACGGGCTAATAAGTGGTGTATGGTGGCCTATTTCGTGTCAGAGCAACGGAAAAAAGAGTAAGATAGTATGAGGTGTGTTGTAATGGAATATTTTTGAGGGAAAGATGTGCTCTGAAAATTTTGTATTAAAAGTAGTGGTTCATTTTAGGCCGTTACACCATAATTTATACCCCGTAAAAAATATACTGCCTCCAAATTATGTCAAATAAATGACCGTTAAATAGGTACTAATTTATATCGTTTATGTCTTAATTTTGAAGGACATAATGACTTTCCAGTAAAATTAATAACATCTGATTCTATTTTAGTACCACAAAAAGGACAATAATCAATATAAGTAAAAGAATTATCATATTTTGGTATCCCAACTTTTCCTTTATGTATATCAAGTTCAATACTAATGTCTTCTGTGTCTAAATCGGTTTTCAAAATACTATTTTTAAATTCCAAGCAACAGAAAGTAGATTTGTCTTCTATCACTTTGTAGTCTGTTCTTTCAACTCCACCAAGATAACCAGAAGTTATCGTTTTTGATAGTTTTAATTTAGTCATATTAAATTACATATTATAATGAGAGTTATTCCATATCCTTTTTAACTTACTACGCTTCCATAGGTACCGCTGGTAACTGGTTTCCTGGTATATCTCATCACTAAAGCCAGTACCGCAACCCGGGCAGAGGTGCCACTTTCCACCGCTTAACTCTGTTTGTTTCATGGGTGTGTAGCAGTCAGGGCACTTTAAGGGCATGGTTTATCACTTCAAAACCTTTTTCTAAAAGTTTCGGATATTTAGTAATTGGAATTTATGCCATGGGTAATCCACACCATAGTCATTGCCAGATAAGACTAAACCACATTTACCGCAACAGATTTCACCCCGATCAATATCTTCTATTATTTTGTTTGATTGACATTCAGGGCATTTAGTATAATCAATCGGAGGTAATGGTTCTTTAATTGTTGTTATATCATAAGCAACACTAACAGGGTTACCATAGATTTCAAGATGCCGGTAGGTGCTACATTCCCTTTTAATACCCTTTTTAGTCATGGGTTCATCACATTGGGGGCATATTCCATCTAAAACCTTCCTTAACCATCCCTTATTATAAGTGTACTTTTTGGATGGTTTAGATATTGGTATAACCTCACTTACAGTTGTGTTTATAGCTAGCATCTTGAATTATTCTTATATCAATTGCGATAATCTCTTCTTACTCTGTGCCTTTTAACCTACATTTTAGTTACATTTTGGTGATGGCTTCTTTCGTTATATTGCTATGGCCCATGAGTAAGTATGACATCTTCCTTACTGCTTCTGCTTCTTTCTTGAAACTCTTTGTACCATCTTTATTTATTGTTATTTGTGGTTTGATGCCTTTGTTGGTGTATTTACTGCCTAAATCGTATTTT
>LNGC01000248.1 GCA_001587715.1 Candidatus Methanofastidiosum methylothiophilum
TCGCCCCGGCCCGGATAAAAAACAACACATCCTTATTCCCTGGGTGTTTCATCTCCAGTTCACGCTGTTCCTTCTCAACAAAAGCACTGTCTTGTTGGTTTGGCTGGTTAAAGATGTTCAACCGTGCCCTAACCTGTTTTCTCTGGTTATCTTCCCTTTCTAGTTCCTGTTCAATTGAACCGAAGTCAATATCTGCAAGATTTCTTTTAGGCATCATATCACCCGATAAGCTCCGTTTCACCCTCTACTTCCATACCCATACCTGTAGGGGTGTTCCTGTGAACCAGTAACTCTTCTACGGGCTGGTTCTCTAGTCGGAAGCGTGGCATTGGCCTATAACTCGTAAGTATCAACGTGTCACCAATCACGGTGAACCGTTCCGCTTCAACCTCTAATCGGATGTCGTTCTTGGTAAACTTGGTTGAATAATTATCTAAGGCCTGAACAACACTGTCTATGAGGGCTTTTTTGTACCGTGATGTAAACTTGTTTTGGGTTTTAACCATGTTTAACGCCTCCAGTCAAAAGCATCCCGGACATAATTACTCCGGGCTTCTGCTTCCAGGTCCTCTTCCTCTCCAGGTAGGCAGTCACCGCACATCCGGCAGGGTGCACCGTCTTTTACCATGCAGACGTTTACATCAGTTCCTATCAATCTCTTCAGGTTTTCCAGTCTTTTGTTCATTGTTCCACATCCCTTAAATTAGATTCTGGTAGCCCATAATCTGTATCGTAGATATTCCAACAGATAGAACCGTCTGGTAGTGGATTTTGGCATTCGTAATAAAATATTCCTTCATCGGGGCTGTATAATCGTTTCATTCGACCCCCGCATTTTTCACATCTCATGTTTTTATTCCCCCTTATATTGTTTCCCGCCCTCCAGATGTTTGAAGGGGGGTTGCAGGGGGTGTCTTTTTTGGCTGAGAAGATAAGATCAAGAAAAAAAATAAATCTCTTATAACTTTCCCCCTGCAATTAATGTTAAGTTGTAAGTTATATAAATAGTTTGCTATGTTGCTATGATAATAACATAGATATAATGATAGTAATATATATATAACAAAAAAGAGATATAAATAAAAATAGAAATAGTTAGAGGTAAAGCTATGAGTATAGCAATAAAACAGGAAGGGGATAATATGGCTGAAATAGTCCAACTGTCAATTAGAATAGATAAAGATATTAGACAACAAGTTAAAATAATGGCTCTTAAGAAAGATACAATTGTAAATGACTTAGTAACTGAATATATTATCGAAGGTTTAAATAAAGATAAAGAATAATCACTATTTCTAATTAATTTTAAACTTGAAAATTTTTTGTTTAAAAAAAGTGGAGATGACATATTACAGTCATCCCCAAAGTAATGAGTCTATTTCTTCATCAATACCGATGAGTTCGGCCTTTAACTCTTGATATTCATTGCTTTCAGGGCCACTTTTTAATTTAATAAGTTCCTGATATTTTTCTTCAAATTTCCCTTCAAGCTTCGTTATATCCTGATAATTTACTTGATTTTTCGTAAAATATATATCTTCTAAAGTTGAAAGTTCCATTTAGCCCACTCCCTAGTAGTGTGGTTAGGAGCTAAGGGGATGAAGTTTGATACCCGATTCCCCAGACGCTCCGTTCTTCTATTCATAAATCCAGTGCGGATAATAGAAGTGTGATATGTAACACTGCTAATGTGTTAGTTGAATTAGCATTTGCTATCAATCATATTTAAATATTC
>LNGC01000249.1 GCA_001587715.1 Candidatus Methanofastidiosum methylothiophilum
AGTGTACAATGAAAAAGATTTCACATTTTCCTTTGTATCTATCACTTCAAATTTAGAGTTGATCCATACGACATCAATTGAGAAAAAAACAAACATCATTGTTATTGCGGCTTTTCTCTCCTTACCCAGAACAAAGATATATGCTTCGTTTGACTCCGTTATATCTTTTCTAAACATCAGCCCTCTTGATAGTTCAAAAAAATTCCTTTGATATGTGAGTTTATCAAAAATTTTTGACAGGTCATGGGAAGACATTATACAGACTATGGGTGTCAAATTAAAAAAGTATCTAAATATACAGAAAGATTTATATATAGTAACACGTTTATAATTATTAGTGTTACTGGCATATAGTATTCTGCCATATAGGGTTTTAGGCTCTATATGGCAATTTTATCTAAACATCAATGTTCTGGGCCCATATAAAACTTTTTAAATCAATACTAATTCCTTTCATTATGGAACAAATGAAAGAATTCCTTCTCGTGACTACTCCCACGGCTAGACAGTTTGATGGAATATGGGAGGTAGAATGGGCATTGGAAGGGGAGATCTTTGAGATTAAAAAAACGAAGTTCAAAGGAGTACTCCTAGTAAAGTGCAAGAATGCCAAAAAAGCCGCAAATATGCTAAGAGATTATGAGACAAGTGCCATCCACAGAGTATTGCCATTTGATAGGTATATTAATACAGACATGAATCTGATAACAGTTGAAGCAACTGATGTTGCACTACCTAAGATATTCAAAAGTGACACATTTGCTGTAAGGTGCAAGAAGAGGGGTAAGGCCAACTTCAAGTCACAGGACATTGAAAGAGAAATCGGTGCAAAAATCGTTGAAGCAACAGGTGCAAAGGTAAATCTAGAAGACCCCGATATAAAGGTCATTATCCAAGTAATTGATAAAAAAACTGGGATTTCTGTTTTAAAAAGAGAAGAGATTATTAGAAAAGATGTTCTTGAAGAAGATGCAGATTCATTCTAAAGCAAGTTTTTCTTTAATCCTTTAATATCTTTTTCAATATTTTTAATAGCTTCAAGAAGTGCATCCTTTGGTGATACCGAACCGTCAGTATTTATTATGAACATTGGTCTTTTTCTGTCAAGAAGAGGATGGTCAATTCTGTAAGCTGCCACCTTTACCTTTTGATTTTGTAGTAATTCATCCCTTAATATGTTGCATAATGTATGATCTTCACCAATAATCCTAAACTCCATAAAATTTCCTTCATTTTTAATTACTTCAATATCCAAATTAACCACCTGCATAATCCCTTAGATATGAAAGAGCATCATCATAGCTTATATTTAAAGATACCGTTTCTGAATCGTTAAAAATCTTTTCATCTATCCCCACATTCAAAAGCTCTGAGGATAACATATCAAACTCAATTGCAACCCTAACAATGATTTCTGTCACCGGCTTTGATACCCCCTCTAGATCTTCTAGAAGGTAGGATATCTCTCCTGCAACTTCGGCAGCAACTGAAATGTGTGCAGAAGAAACTACATTTTCCTTATCAACTTCAAAGGAGTAACCCTTGTCAATTAGTACCGCTTTAATTAGTTTTACAGGAACAGTTATACCCGCTATTTTAGAGATACTGTCTAGATTGTATGTAAAAATCCCTTTTTCTTCCTTTATTTCCTTTTCTTTTATCTCTTCTAAGAAACTTTTAATCGAATAGACTAAATCCCCCATACTACCGGGATTAAAAACTTTGACCTTTAAA
>LNGC01000250.1 GCA_001587715.1 Candidatus Methanofastidiosum methylothiophilum
CTCTAAGACTAACTGGAATCGGTTTCTCATATTTCGTGATGCCAAGAACATTTGTTACGTCAAAACCATTTTCCAGTTCATCGAAACTAAATGGAACAGAATCCATACTATAATTTAGATTCCAATTACCATTATTCAAAACATCTAGCGGAAAGCATATTCCTTGTGAAATCTGGCCTCGCAATTTTACAGTTCTGATTCTATAATGCTTATCTTTTAGGAATTCAAATTCAGGACGTTCCGGCAAAACAGAATCAACTTCACAATAAACGACTTTGTCTCCAACTTCAAATTGTCCCTTTTTTACAACCACATTCCAGCCTTTAATCTTCGCCACTTCAATCTTGTCTGCACCTGGAATTGGATTTAATTCAAGAATATTTTCAATTGATGCTAATGTACGTTCCATGTTATCACCTGAGACCTAATAGGTTTTGCCTTCTTTTAATCCACTCACTGATATCCTCTAGCTTCGCATTCTTCTGACATGAAAAAAAGTTATTTTTTATATACTTATAGTTTTTGGTTCTTGGTAACCGCAAGCAATGAATATCCATTGATGTCAGAAAAGGCATTTTCTTCTCCCTGATTACCATTGGCTATTCGAAAAAGCTTGTCGATTATTCTAACGACTACTAATGCATCTTTCATTTGTTCTTTACTAATGCCATCTGGATACAAAACCTGCATAACCAGGTATGCTTTCGAGAATGAATCACCGTACTGGATTTGTTTTGTTGTAACCAATCTAGCAATTTCCAGCGCAATAGACTCATATTCATTATATTTATTTGCATTTATATTAACAACTGGCTTTTCATTATCCATTTTTCCAATAACTTCATGAATCATTTTTAATCACCAAAAAAAATAATTAAATTAAATATCCGACAACAAAACCAGCAATAAGACATAATATTGCACTCATACCTATTCTTTGTGCCAATATATTAATGAATCCTCTCGTATAGAATTCTCTTTCGGTATCATTTAGTTTTCCATACCATGCATAAAACTTTGCCAGATTCTTTTCTTTTTCAATCAAACTTTCATAATTTCTCATAACATTCCTCCTTTCACCTATTTTGTGATTAATAAACATTCTTTCTTTTGTAAACTTTACCACATTCACTCCTCCGATCTATTTATATATTTTACCACTTCTAGGTTTTCACTACACATAATTCGTATATATGCTGCTTCTTTAACGGAATCCAAAGGAATATTATCCTGATTACTAGCAACGATTTTGCCTATTTCCAGCAAACTAGCAATGTCTTCCATGACTTCGGTTTCAGCTAGTATAACCGAAGAAAGATTTCTCCAGTCTTCTGAAGAAAAATCAGCACCTTTTGCTACTTGGTATGTAGTCATACCATCTTCTGAACTAAGATGGAACTTCATATTCCTAATACCTCAGAATATTTTATACTTAAAAATAATCCGGCCAAAAACATCGAATTACAAAAAATGTGCCAATAATCATTATCAAAATCATCATATCTTCTAAGACCTTCCAATGTCAAAATACAAGATATCACAAACAATGCAATATTCATAGTTTCTTTTTCCATTTTTCCTTACCTCCAAATTTCTAGTAACTAACACTATTGCTTGCTAGAATAAATAGTTTTTGGTCACCATTGCAAATACGTCACAAATCCCAATAATCCGATCATAAACAAAAGATTATTGAA
>LNGC01000251.1 GCA_001587715.1 Candidatus Methanofastidiosum methylothiophilum
CTGTAATCTATCATTTTAGCGAAGATAATAGCTCCTATAGCCCCAAATATACCTAAAATAATTGCTATGACATTGAGCTCTGCCCATTCTTTAAGATAATGTACGTTTTTAATTTGCACTTATGATAGAAAATCAATTTTCAATTTAAAGATTTACCTTCTTATACCAAAAAGCTTTAAAAACATAATAGTAATGCTTTTTTAATATCAAGAGAGGTGAGTATTATTACAACAGTATATGACGTTCCTGCTGATATGTTAATCGATGGTGTTAAAGAAGAATTAAAAACTGACAAGAATCTAGCACCACCTCAGTGGGCAACTTTTGTTAAAACTGGATCATCTAGAGAGAAAGTTCCAGACCAGAATGACTGGTGGTATATTAGAGCAGCTTCTATAATGAGGAAGGTATATGTTTACGGGCCTGTAGGTGTCGAGACTTTGAGAGTTGACTACGGTGGTAAAAAGAATAGAGGCGTAAAACCTGAGAAGTTTAGGAAATCATCAGGAGCAATTATCAGAAAGATCTTTGCACAACTTGAGAAAGGCGGATATATAACAAAAGCTGAAAAGGGAAGAATAATCTCTTCACAGGGAATGTCTCTCCTTGACAAAAAAGCTTCTGAGATTAAGACCAAGATAGCAGTAGATATACCTGAACTTAATAAATATTAATAAGTGATTTTTTGCCTGACGAAGCTGAAGCCATCAAGAGAAAGAAGTTAGAAGAACTTCAACAGCAAGCGTTAGCTGAAGAACAGGCTAGACAGCAGAAAGTTGAGTATGAACTACAGAAACAGCAAATATTGCGTGCTCTTCTTTCATCTGAAGCCAGAGAGAGGCTTACCAGAGTAAAGATGGCTAGGAAAGAAGAAGGTGAGCAGATCGAACTTCTTCTGATTCAGCTTTACCAACAAGGAAAAATCACAAAGCAAGTTGACGATGCAATGCTAAAACAGATCCTCGAAAAGGCTCTTATGAGCAACAAGAAGGAGTTTAAGATTCGAAGGATCTAGTCGTTATGGAAACGGCTATCTTGTTTTCCGGGGGGAAGGATTCCTCCCTTACAAATATTTTTCTAAAAAAAATACTTCCTTGTGAGATTACAAATTATACGATAACATTTGGGATAAATTCCAACTGGAAATATGCTGAAGAAACTGCAAAGGCACTTGAATTTCCTTTTAAACTTTTTAAAATTGATAGAGAATTACTAGAAAAGACTGTTGATAGGATTGAAAAGGACGGGTTTGCAAACGATGGTATCACATTTCTTCACAAATGGGTAATAGAGTCTTTTTTAGAAGATGTATCTGTTGAAATTATAGCAGACGGAACTAGGAGAGATGACAGAAGTCCTAGGCTAGAACTTTCCGATATGAGGCGCATTGAGGATAAGTATGGCGTTGCATATGTAGCGCCCCTAATGGGAATAAGCTACAGAATATTAAAACCGATATGTCACGCTCTATTTATCATAGAAGAAGGCCCTACCGATTTAATCAAAAAGAGTGATTATGAATCGGAGATAAAGGACCTAATGATCCAAAGAGGTTTGTATCCTTATGATTTTTTCCCAAAACACTCCCAGAGTAGGGTAATAGGGTATAAAGACCGAAACGCATTCTAACGATTTTTTGATTAATTCAATTCATTTTTATAAATCCTTTACATCTTAGCATTTTTT
>LNGC01000252.1 GCA_001587715.1 Candidatus Methanofastidiosum methylothiophilum
TGAGTTTTGTGGGCTGACCTTTTTTAACAGTGATCTCCACTCCACTTTTTTTATCTTTGGCAAACCATTTGGCACTTCGTATTCTTGCGGATAGATCACTAAACCCTAAATTCTTTTCATTTGCCCAAAGAGATGCAACCAGTTTTTTTATAGTTGATTTGTTTTTCTTCACAACTCTCTGAACATCAGAAGGTTTAATTGCATATTGTTCAGTTAATAACCTCTTAGCCTCAGTGAAAGCATTATCCACCGTTTTGTTAAGAGCCGCATTGGATGCTTTAGGTATTACCTCTGTTTTATATGCCTTAAGGTTTTTAACCAAATCTTTTAAATTGCTTGATACATCTATTTTCATCTCTTTTTCCTATCTGCCAACAATTCCAACAGTTTTCTTACTTTCTTCCGCATATATTACTTTACTCTATTTTGTCTATTTTACTATACACTTTTAAGCCCTTTTTATTATATATTTATTTTTATATAAAATATATAAAAAGTGTTGGTAGTGTTGGAAGTAAGTAAGAAAGTTTTGTTTCTGTGCTATATTCAAAACTTTTGCACTCCAACAAAAAATCAATTTGTTGGCAGTTGTTGGAAGTGTTGGAGTAAAAAAGCCAGACTTCATTCCAATTCTCCATCATTACTGCCAACAAATTCCAACAGGTTGTTATTTTGTTGGTTGTAAATAAACTCAAAGAATCTGCCTTGATCATCCCTGGAGCTTTTCCAATTTATTTTGTTATGGATAGCATATTTCTTAAGCCAACGGCCGAAAGTATTCGGAGTTAATTTCTTATACTCCGGATGCTGTTCAACAAATACTTTGAAGCAATCACCAGTGTAAAACTTTGTATGGTCTTTTCTATCTTCCATAAAATCCATAAAGTCCATACAAGTTTCTTGCAACAAAAGGCGCCGTGAAAGGTTCTTTTTAATGTAGTTCTTCAATCCCTCACGGATATATTTGGATGTTAAACTCATCATATACGAATAGAATTTATTCCATTCCAGCTCGCTCCAATCATCAAAAAATCTATGCCCAAATTCATCCTGAGGCTTGTGTGAGATCGAATAATGATCACTAAACTCAATCTCAAACTTACGGTCCTCACCAGAAGTACCATCAACCTGGATAGTATAATTAGTGCTGATGAGTACCTTTGGAGCATTCTCAAAAGGGATACTAAACTCATCCCTGTTCTTCTTTTCAATCGTTATAGCGTCTGTAATGATGCTGTATAACTTCTCAAAGTTGAACCTTTTATCAACATCGTTAAAGTTTATAAACTGAGTATCAAAGTTCACTTGCTGAAATGCAAAATTCTTTTCCATCGAAAAGTTCCTTGCATCTATCCTAACTTCGCGCCTGAGCATTCCCAGGGCTTTGCCAACTAAACTTTTTCCAGATCTGCCATTGCTTTCGTCGCTTGTGGTGGTTTTATCGCTGCCCTGGTCACAAAAGATAATTGCTTTAGCAGTAGCAGGATCTTTGTAGGTATGCAATAAGTAGCCTATTGCCGTTTCAAGCGCTTCCAGACGATCCACTTCATCGTTACAAATGTTTTTCAAAAATATTTCAAACTCACTCGGCGAATCATCCACATTCATCGGATCAGAATAATCTTTATCTATTTTCTGATTTGCCCAGATATAGCCATCCATTTTA
>LNGC01000253.1 GCA_001587715.1 Candidatus Methanofastidiosum methylothiophilum
TCTGCGGAGAGGGACATGCCATGAGGTGAGTATGCTATCGAATAATGCAAGAAACAAGACCTGACCCCCAAGGTGGGGGGGGAGGACGAGGATGTGCGGTACTCATATACGGAAGGGTTTGCTGTCGTGGGATGATGCTATGAGGTACAAACTTGTCCTTCTTCCTAAATGGTTGTCTAACAGATATAATCTACTGGATGGCGGGGAATTTGATTCATGGGTAGGCAGAGATGATCATGGGCATTGGGTAATAGACGGCATCAGGCAATTTACGCCGTATGTGCTGATCTCTTTGCATGGTGAGCCATATCAGGGGAGGTATGGTTTATAGGGATATTGTTTAATACTTGGTGTAATTAAGTTTTTGCTGTTATAGACAAGTATAGAATATTGCTTTTGGCGTTCAATCATCTTTCACATAATTTCACTAATAAAAACGACTTGACAAATTATTGGAATAACAAGAAAATGAAGCGTGATAGGTAGCGAATGCAGATAAAGATTTAGAGACCAAGAAGGCAATATTTTGAACTGCGCTGTGGCTGTTGTCGGGAAATAAGTGTTTTTGACCCGTTGAAGGTTGAGGTAAAAAATTTATCTTAAATAAGAATAGTAATATTTGATTTTATGTCTCCCTTGGCATACTTCTTTTGTGGAAGGGGTGGGTTATATGGCGACTTTATACACAATTATAGGTACGATAAGCGGTGTAATAATTGGTTGGGCCTTAAGTTTATTGAATAAGAAATGGGAGAAAAAAAGGGAGATAGATGATTTTATGAACGGTTTAAGTGCAGAATTAAATGATGTAAAGCTGGTATTTACGATGCTATCTATTGAATTATTATCTAAAGCGAAAATGGTGGATAGGAAAACTTTTGACTGGGCTATATCAATGATTGAAGAAAATGAAAATCAACTTGTTGAAAAGGAAGAAGAGATATTAGAGGAATGGAAAAAAATCATGAAATTGGAGGATTTTGAAAAGGCATGGCTTTCAATGTATATGGCTGAGGAGAAGAAAAGTATAGGCCTTACTCCAATAAAAACGCCTTTTTTTGAGTCGAAGATTAATAATATACCATCCCTTGACCAGGCTTTGCGTAATTTGGTAATAAAGGTGTACAGACGGATTAATAATTTTAACGAGCAGGTAGAAAGTTACAATATCCATTACTTTAAAACATTTGATGCTAACTTGACTGAGGGGAATTATAAAATAATTGAAAGAAATATACGTGATTCACACAAACATCTTGGGGTACAAGCAAGAATGATTGTGGATGAAATTTCAGGGATTCAAAAAGCTTTGCGGTGATTACTTGCTTTATAATGGTAATTATCAACTTTTATAGCATTTAGCTTACCTGCTTGTAGGTGTATGTACTCTCTTAATTCGCAAATTAATATTTTAGCCCTCTGTTAATTTAAAAAAGTGAAGCTGTGGGGTCGGGTCTTTTATTTTAGCATTTTATGATTTTAAGAGAACCATAGTGATTGGCCCTTGACAAGGGACAAGGCATTCACGAATCCCGCTTCATCCTGTCCCGCATAAACCGGTCCAGTTTCTTTCTTCTTGCCTTACCTATACAGTTGCCTGACAGTTTAATAGATCAAGATTGACGCGGTATGAATGGCGGAGAGGGTGGGATTC
>LNGC01000254.1 GCA_001587715.1 Candidatus Methanofastidiosum methylothiophilum
TAATATGGGTATATTGATAGCTTTAGGGGCTGGTATAGCTGGTGGAATGATTGGAAACAATTTTTTTAACAACGCAACAAAACCACAAGGACAACAACAAAACAATTTATTTGATTTTTCAAATATTTGGATGTGGGTTGCTATTGGGCTTGGTGTATTCGTTATTATGGGAATATTAAAGAAGAAAAAAGATTAAGGAGACTTTATGCCTTTAATAGTGGCACTTGCAGGAGCAATCGGAGGTTGGTTTATCAACAATGGTATGAACCAATTCCAGCAAAGTTTTAATCAGAATGCTATCTTAATCATAGCGATAGTAGGCGGAATAGTATTATTACAACTAATGTAGGATAGTTATGGAAAAAGATGACTTGTTAAAAATCGTTGTTATTGGTGGAATAATCATAGCAGTTGTTATGGCATCTCAAAATATGAACGCTCAACAGAATACTTTTCATAACAATGTTATGATTAATAGCGGAAAACAGAAAATGGCATCAGTAATTTGTATCGGTGGAGACTATACTGCACCTTTGAGAGATTTATCTGGTGTTTATCAAGACCAAAAATCGTATATTGATTTTTTAGATATACTCAATGAACTTGGAATTATAGACACAACGACAAGATTTGTCTTTAAGGATAAAGATGCAACTTATGATAATATACAAAAAGCAACAGATAAAATGCTTTCTGGATATGATGTTGTTAGTTTTTGGTATTCTGGACACGGAATAAATGGAGTTGGAAAAGGTCAGCTTTTGGTATTACCTACATTTGATTTATCGAGAAAGTCTATTGTGGAGAAGTTTCAAAGTTCTTCAAATCGTTTACAGATTGTCTATAATGATAGTTGTGCAACACTCGGAAGTCATGGAATATCAAGAGCAACAGCTCCTGCTACTCCAAAGATACCAGAAGGTAGACAAACACCAGAAGAATTGAAGCGAGTTTATAGCTTATTGATGCTTAATCACTATGGTTTATTTGATGTTAGTTCGTCTAATCCTAATTCAAATGGTGGATTGGGTTGTGTTTCTTATGATACAATGGAGGGTGGAATATTTACGAGGTCTTTTCTAAGAAGGCAACTTATTGAAAATCCTATCGATTCCTTTCAAGTGATGTTTAGTAGGACTTATAACACGATAAAACAAATGATTCAGCAATGGAAATCAGAATCAAAAGAATGGAATCCTCAATGTGAGCAAGACCCTGTTGTGTTTAACTATCCAAGAAAGATATGAGGTCGAATATGGCAATAAAAAAGCAGAATAGCAAAAAAAAAACAGATACATCATATTACACAAACAATGAAGTGATAAACGAAGGTGGTGCTTTCTATAAGAAAAACAAGCAAGGCAAGAAAATGCCTATCATTTCGACAACAATTCTTTTTACAAGCAATGGAAATGTTATCTACAAAGGACTTGGTGAAAAAGAGGCTCGTGTTTTAACACAAGACCAATTCTTAGAGGAGATGAAGCCTTATGGGGGTACCCTTTCAGCAGTTTATTTTGATACAAAAAACCCTAATGCTCGAAAACTCGGTGAGAAGCTGGAAAAAATGAATATTCTTATGTATGATAAGATTGATACTTCAAATCCAGACCGTTTTCTATATTTGCCTAATCTACCCA
>LNGC01000255.1 GCA_001587715.1 Candidatus Methanofastidiosum methylothiophilum
GCTCATGCCACCAGACATCTCTACCTTTCTTAATTCTAAGAGGGAACTCTCCTCTCTTTATGATTAATACATTTTCAACAGATGGGGTGTCCTTGACAGCATAATCTGAATCATGTTTTAGTGGGATTAAACTACCTCTTCTATACCCCCCGTCAGCAGTTATTAATAATTTTGCTTTGCAATCATTTATTCTATCTCTCAAAGCTTCAGAGCTAAAACCACCAAATACAACCATGTGTATTGCGCCTATTCTTGCACATGCTAACATGGCGATTACAGCTTCAGGAATCATTGGCATGTAAATAGCTACCCTGTCTCCTTTATTTACTCCAAGTTTTTTTAGAACATTAGAAAATTTATTTACTTCTCTGTAAAGGTCCCAGTAAGTTAGAGTTTTAGTGTCACCTGGTTCTCCTTCCCAGATTATGGCCGCCTTATTCCTACCGCCATTTTTGATATGTCTATCCACGCAGTTGTAACATACATTTATCTCTCCGTTCACGAACCATTTTGAATGGGGTGGATTCCAATCCAACACTTTGTCCCATTTTTTATACCAGTAGAGTTCAGAAGCATAACTTGCCCAAAATTTTTCCGGGTCTTTTTCGGACTTTTCAAATATTTCTTCATTTGTTATATGTGCCTTTTCCTTAAATTCTGTTGAAGGATAAAATCTTCTAAATTCAGTTAATAATCCCTCAAGGGACTTCCCCTTTACAGATACCATACTTAACTCCCCATACTTTTCAAATAATATAACGATTACTTACTTGATTTTTTACCCCTTTATAAGTTTTTCTAATATTTAATAGATAATTAAAACAATATACGTTAATAATCTATAATTATCGGACATTGTTCTAAAATAAAAAAATTTTATTAAATAGAATACTGTAAAAGTAATTCTGAAAGGTCAATGACTTCTATTTCCGAAGCATCCTTTAAATTTCTCTTGCAGAATGGACAGGTAGAAACTATGATATCTGCTTCAACTTCTTTCGCATCATTAATTCTTTCATTAGCCATAGCAATAGCTAAATCTCCAAATAGTGATTTCACACCACCACCTGCGCCACAACATCTTGAGTCTTCTTTCGTCCTTTTCATTTCAACAAATTCAACATTGGGCAGTCCTTTTATTATATCTCTAGGCTCTTCGTATATCTTAAGATGTCTGCCCATATGACAAGGGTCGTGGAAGGTCAATTTTTGATTTTTTCCATCTTTAATCTTTAATTTTCCTTCTTTTATTAGTTTAAGGAAATATTGTGACGAATGGAGGAATTTTAGATTGTTATCTTGAAAATTTGGATAATCTTTCGTAAATGTTCTAAGACAACCGGCACAGGAAAATATGACGGTATCTGCTCCAGTCTGTTTAATTTTTTCTAAATTCTCTTTTGCAAGTTCTTCGGCTATTTTTTTATCCCCTGTCCTAAGCGCAACCGAACCACAGCATACTTCATCAACAAGAGCATATGAAACATTTGCTTTTTCAAGAAGTTTCATTGTAGAATCGGCGATGCTTTTTTCTCGATATAGCCCCATACAACCTCTGAAATAAACAACTTCATTTCCTTCCCTTAATTGCTTAGGAGAATAATCATCAAA
>LNGC01000256.1 GCA_001587715.1 Candidatus Methanofastidiosum methylothiophilum
GGACCAGTGGCCTAGTGGATATGGCGATAGCCTCCTAAGCTATAGGTCGGGGGTTCGAATCCCCCCTGGTCCGTTGTTTTTAACTAAGAAGGAATTCATATCTAATTTTTAAGTGATAACTTTTATTAATAGTAAAATATAATATTAATAGATGAAGGAAGCCCCATCATACAAAGGCAATATAATACGACTAACTGAAGAAAGATGGATCCACATTACTTCAAGCCATCCAGAAATGGCTTTCCTTTTAGAGGAAGTATTGGATACGATTAGTAATCCAGAAATAATATTTAAGGGAGATTTTGGAGAATATATATCTGTTAAAAAGATTAATGATAAATACCTAGTAGTTCCTTATAAAGATGAAAAGGATGGATTTATTATAACTGCTTATATCACAAAAAAGTTGAGGGAGAGAGAAGTAATATGGGAAGCCAAAAAATAAGCATGATTGAGGGTATTAAGAAAATTTATAGTGACGTTGAATTTGATTATGATGAAGAAGTTGACGTTTTATATGTCAGTTTTGGTAAACCTACAAAGGCAATTAGTGAAGACTTAGGAAATGGAGTAATTCTTAGATACAATGAAGAAAATGATGATCTTGTGGGAATGACTTTAATTGGAATCAAAAAGAGGAGTACTCATTAAATAATTATAATTTGAGCCTTAATTTTGCGTCTTCTTCTGTTAAGAAATAGCCCTTTTTTATCCTTGCTCTAGCCTTTTCAATTGCCACGATAGTTTCAGGGCCTAGTTCTTGAACATTTTTGCATTTTTCCCCATTATTTCTGTTTTTACTATTCATTTTAAGCTCCTTTCATCTAATTCATCAGATGTATTAATCTTTTCGCCCTAGTTTTTGTTAATGGTAACATAAAATCTCTTATTAGAATTAGTATTCAATTGGAGTCAACCAAAATTATATAAATGTACCTAATTTCTTTAGTCTGGGAGCCAATGCAGTATAATTTCTCAAAGGGTACAAAAAATTTTTTGGCTCCCCCAAAAACTAAAACTTATAAGTTAATAACTTCTAAAGACCAATTATGCCTTGGAGTTTAAAGTTTGGAAGTATATTCGGTATCCCGATAGAGCTTCACATCACGTTTTTATTGCTACTTCTGATTTTTTCGATATTTGGATTCATTCCGTTACTGGTCATTGTCTTGTTATTTGCGTCAGTTTTAGTGCATGAATTGGCACATTCTCTTGTTGGAAGGCATTACGGCGCTAAGATTAAAAAGATTACCCTTCTGCCGATAGGGGGAGTGTCCCAGATGGAGGCAATACCAAAGGGGCACGAGTTTGCAATAGCCGTGATTGGCCCAGTTACGAGCATAGTTTTAGGGATATTATTATTCTTGTTTGGCTCCATTTTTGGCCTCAACATGTACTTTGACCTAAACTGGATCCAGCTAGGCTCATTAAAAGACATAGTTAGAATCGTTATGTCTTTGAACTTCTTGCTTGGTTTATTCAACATAATACCTGCATTTCCGATGGATGGGGGCAGAGTATTAAGGGCATTCTTAGCTACAAAGATGGACTACCTAAAGGCAACTGAGATTTCTGTTAGGGTAGGCCAAGGGCTTGCAATAGTC
>LNGC01000257.1 GCA_001587715.1 Candidatus Methanofastidiosum methylothiophilum
GCGCCTAGAAATTCAGCAAAGTTTGAAATAAATAGGTTTCCTGCAATATACGAAAGATTTACGGAGAATCCTATAAAAGAAAATATAAATAATTTGGTTCTTTTGTCCATCGATTCACTCGATTCTTGCTTCTTCTTCAAGCATTATAGGAATACCTTCTCTAACAGGGTATCTCCTTTTGCATTTTACACACACTAGCTCATCTTTATCTTCAAATATATCTCCTTTGCAAACTGGGCATGCTAAAATATCAAGAAGCTTTTTATCAATCATATTGACTAAAACCATACAAAGATATTTAAGTATTTTTATAGACCATCTTTAGTGATTAATATGAAGATTCTTGTTGCATCTGATATAGCAGAAGAAGGAATATCCAAACTCAAAAAAGAGTTTGAAGTCGATGTAAAGAAAGGTATTTCGAAAGAAGAGATTTTATCCATTATAGAGAACTATGATGGAGTAATAGTTAGAAGTAAACCAAATATAACTGAAGAAATAATTAAAAAAGGTAAGAATCTAAAGGTTGTGGCTAGAGCCGGCGTTGGCCTCGATAATGTAGATGTCAACTGTTGCAAAGGTCTTGGAGTGAAAGTTGTAAACTCTCCACAAGCAAGTTCTGATTCTGTAGCTGAACTTGCTTTTGGCTTGATGCTATCTGTTTCTAGAAACATTGCAAGAGCCGATAGATTGACAAGAGAAAAGAGATGGGAAAAAAAATCCCTTATGGGCTATGAACTAAATGGTAAAACATTGGGGATTGTTGGATTTGGAAGAATCGGAAGAAATATCGGCAGAATGGCAAAAGCATGCGGTATGAGCCTAATTGCCTATGATCCTTTACTAACAGATGAGCAGATAAAAAGCTGTGAAGCTGAACCCGTTACTCTTGAAAAACTAATTGAAAAAAGCGATGTTATTACTTTACACGTTCCTTTGATTGATTCAACAAGACATATGATATCAGAAAAAGAGTTTCAAAAAATGAAGAATAATGCTATCATAATCAATACTTCCAGAGGAGGTATAATTGATGAAGATGCACTATGCAAAGCATTGTCATCTGGAAAAATATTAGGCGCAGGTCTTGATGTTTTTGAGGAAGAGCCCCCTATGAATAGCAAACTCTTAGAGTATGATAACGTAGTTCTGACTCAACATATAGGAGCTTCGACCCATGAAGCTCAGAAGAGAGCCGGGATTATGATTGCCGAGGAAGTTATTAAAGCTTTAAAATGTAAATAAATTTTTAAAGTTTTAAATTTTTTGACCACACTCAGGACAAAAGCTACCGTCTTTTCCAATTGATGCCCCACAATTTGGGCATTTTAGTTCTATTTTTGCCTGAATATCATTCCCACAGCTTCCACAGAACTTTATACCTTTTTCAATGGGCGACCCACAAGAGGGGCATTTTAACCCATCTTTTGTTGGAGTTTCTTTTTGTGTATTAGGAATTGCAACTGATGCTTTTCCTTTTTTCATAAATACTACTGCTACGATAGCAACTAATACTAACAGTATGGGTGCAAGATAAATAAATGGAAAACTTCCGGATGTTGTAGTAGTTGTGTCTGGTACTGTTACAGGA
>LNGC01000258.1 GCA_001587715.1 Candidatus Methanofastidiosum methylothiophilum
GATGGGTATAAGACCACCAAAAGGAATTTTTCTTTACGGCCCCCCTGGATGTGGTAAAACACTTCTTGCCAAAGCAGTCGCTGGAGAGTCTGAAGCTAACTTTATCTCAATTAAAGGCCCTGAAATTCTGAGTAAATGGGTTGGAGAAAGTGAAAAGACAATGAGAGAAATATTTAGAAAAGCAAGACAGGCCGCTCCAACAGTGATATTTTTCGATGAAATTGATGCTATTGCACCCAGAAGAGGAGGAGACGAAGGCACAAGAGTTTCTGAAAGACTAGTAAATCAACTTCTTACAGAATTAGACGGATTAGAAGAATTGAGTCAAGTAGTTGTAATTGGGGCAACAAATAGGCCAGACATGGTTGACCCTGGTTTATTGAGGCCCGGCAGATTTGATAAAATAATATTAGTTCACGCACCGGATTTAAAAGCTCGCAAAAAAATATTCGAAATTCACACTAACAAAATGCCATTAGATAAAGATGTAAATCTAGATGAACTTTCAAAACTCACTGAAGATTATTCCGGTGCCGATATAGAAGCCATTTGCAGAGAAGCTGCCATGACTGCATTAAGGGCAGATATTACTTCTAAAATAGTTACTAAAGAACAGTTTATGAGTGCATTGAAGCAGATATCCCCAAGTTTGCCTGAAGAAGTAAGAAGGGAATACGATAAAAGAAAATATGAGAAATTAGCCCATATCTATGGCTAATTAAATCTTTCTTTTTATCAAAAATTCAGAGAATTCCTTTAAGTATACCTTCGCTTCGCTTTCTTTTAGTTCTTTATCAATCTCATTCCAGGATTCGATAACAAGTTTATTTGCAGTATCTCTTGATAGTTCTATGGCCCCAGTTTCTTTGATTAGATCAATAGCTTCTTTAATTATTTTTTTATCTTTAGAATGGGAATTAAGTATTGTAATTAATCTATGTCTTTTTACGTTATCTAGGGATAATAATGAATATATAACGGCTAAGCTTCTTTTTCCTTCACTTATGTCATTGCCGTAAGATTTCCCAAATGCTTCTCTTTCTTTTTCAGTAGTTGTCAAGTCTAATAGGTCATCTTGAATCTGAAATGCTATCCCGATGCTCTCTGCAAATCTCCCAAACTTATTTTCTATTTCATCGTCTTTTTCTGAAAGAGCTACTGCCATTCTTGCAGCCATTCTAGCTAGAGTTCCCGTCTTATAGGCAGTCATTTGTAAATATTCGTTAATATTAGGCTCTTTTTTTAGTATGCCTTTATGCCATGTTATATCTAATGCCTGACCGTAATGAAGATTTCTCATTTCTTCTAAATAAATCGAATATACTCTATGGAGTACATCTATAGGTATCTTGTCTTTATGTCCATCTACAACTTGAAGGGGTAAAAAATACATCGCATTCCCACAGTTTATCGCTATGTCTTCTCCATAGACTTTGTGGAGTGCTGGTTTTCCTCGCCTTAAGTCGGCACTATCCTCAATGTCATCTATTACTATGGTCCCATTGTGGGCAATTTCTGGTATAACTAAAAAATCACTTATTTTTTTCATATCTGCGCCAAGAGCTTCAGATATTAAAAGAAAAAGA
>LNGC01000259.1 GCA_001587715.1 Candidatus Methanofastidiosum methylothiophilum
AAAGAAAACAGTTGCAAAGATTGCAATTGAGTATACTTTTACAGAAGATATTGATTTGACTAAAGTTGGAGTTGACTATTCTTTTTCCCCAGGTACCATCATAGCATATGATGTCGAGAGAATACTAGAACTTCCAAGTGCCTTGGCCATCCAAGCTTTGGCAGATGGAAAAGTTACCATGGCGGAATTCCTAGTCAAAAGCAACTCTAAATATATTGGCAAAGCTTTGAAAGAAAAGATATTTCCCGATGGCACAATAATCGGTGCTGTTCTTAAAGAGGAGGATACCATAATCCCAACAGGAGAATATGTTTTCGAAGAAGGTGACAAAGCATTCATACTAGGTAAACCAAAGCTCGTTGAAAATGTTATAGAAAAATGCAGTGACTGCCAGAGAGTGAGGAAGGTAATGATAGTTGGAGCAAGTAACACCGCTGTGCAACTTGCAAAAATGCTTGAGAGAACTATGTCAGTAAAACTTATAGATAGTGATACAAAAAGATGCGAAGAAATTTCTAAGATTCTCCAAAAAACTCTTGTAATAAAAGGAGATATTATGGATCTCTCCCTATTGAAAGATGAAGGGATTGGGGACGTAGATGCTTTTATTTCATTAACAAAATATGACCAACTAAACCTATTTTCTTGTCTTATAGGTAAATACTTGGGAGCATTTAAAACAATCGCAAGAGTTGAGAATATAGAGCTCATTAAATTCTTTGAGGACATGGGAGTTGATATTGCCTTAAGTCCAAAGGTATCCACAGCGGAACACGTTATGCGTTTTATTAGAATGGGTGGACTTAAATCTCTAATAAGACTTCCAACTGGACAAGCTGAGATTATTGAACTTTCGCCTACAAAAAATGCTAAGATTCTCGGGAAAACTTTGAGAGATATTACTTTGCCCGAAGAGATACTCTTCTTAATTATTGTAAGAGACAACAAACTCATCATACCAAGAGGGGACGACATAGTCCAAGTAGATGACAAAGTGATAATATCTGCAAAAGTAGATAAAATTAAAAAGATAAAAGAGCTTTTTGGCCAAGATTAAATATTTATTTCTTATTTTTATATGCAATGCACGATATTTCGATGTCAGAATTTTTTGGCAATTTGGATACCTCAACAGTAACTCGAGATGGTTTTATACCCAATTTAAATCTTTTCTCGTAAACCTTGTTGAATTTATCAAAGTTTCCAAGATCTTTTAGATATACTTCGGACTTAATAACGTCTTGAAGTGATAGATTTTCTTCTTTCAAAATAGCTTCAATATTATCAAGAACAACATCTGTAGCTTTTTCTATATCATTTAGCACAAGCTCCCCTGAATTATTGATGGGAATCTGTCCTGAAACAAATACAAAATCTCCTGCAACTATTCCTTGAGAATATGGCCCTACGGGTGCAGGGGCATTTTTAGTTTCTAATTTCATTTTCATATCGCATCACTCTGGCCTAAATTAGTCAAGTATAAGTGAATAGGTTTATTAAATTATTCTATCGAAAATTAGTATGAAAGTCCTGATAGTAAACAATATAGAAAGAGAAGGCCCAGGTCTTTTAAAAGATG
>LNGC01000260.1 GCA_001587715.1 Candidatus Methanofastidiosum methylothiophilum
TTGTCAGCTTTTTCTTGCATTGATTTAAGAGGTACGGATTTTGTGTCGTGAAATCTCATATACAGTTTCATTTTTATCACCTTTTTACTTCCTAATTATACATTGTATTAACTCATATATATACTTTGTGGTTTACTTCATCTAAAAATCAAAAATCATAGTGGTGGATCTCAAGGGGTTCACCACTTTTTTTTAAACTCTAATTTTCAGAGATAGGAACACTTGGGAACCGATACGAGGTTTAGGAGTGGCTAAAAAAATTTTAGGTGCTCTATAAAAATAGCAATAAGGCATAACCGCCACCATATAAAAAAAACTATAGGGCATCACTATTTTGAAAAGTATAATATAATAATACAATAGAAACATTAGTTGATGAAACTAGAAGACGACCCTAAAGTAATCGAGTTTTTTCTAGAACGAGAATCCAAACCAGGGACCCAAAAAAAGTATCAAACCCACCTAAAACATTATATCAAACACGCTGGTGATGGATTAACACCAACAGAGCTAATACGGGAAGCTAAAGACGAGGAAATAGCAGGGATATATGAAGATTACAGAACGATAGAGAAACGGTTCACACGGTTCAAGGCGTGGCTATTAGAACAGGGAAAACAGAAAAAAATAAGCAATGCAACGCAAAGATACATGCTGAATAGTATTAAAACATTTTACAAAACCTTAAAGGTTAGATGGATACCAGACACCAGCATTAAAGCTAAACGCAAAAAACGGGTGAAACTAAAGCAATTACCAGACCGGGACGAAATAAAAAAAGCATTAAGAGTATCCAACTTGCAATATCAAGCTATAATATTATTAGCAGCCTCATCAGGATTACACCGGGGCGACATACTTAATCTAAAATTGAGCGAATTTCTTGAATCCTTTAATGATCAGACAGGTACACGCTTCAACGGCATAACTGATATAGACCAACTTATCCAAATAGCAAACGAACGAGATATTATACTTAAATGGGAAAAAGGGCGATACAAAAACAATATTGAATATATGACCTTCTCATCAGGGGAAGCGAGCAAGGCAATCTTAGAATACTTACGCACAGATCCCCATGAAAGTAGTGATGATTATCTTTTCCGTACCGACGGCCGCCAAATAGATGAAGGGGCTTTTAACGCTTATTTTATCCAGATTAATAAAAGATTAGGACTGGAAAATTATGTATATGATGAGATAAAGAAGTATAAAAGAATAACGCTTCGTAACCTCCGATCCCGCTTTGGTAGTTTGCTAGTGAAAGCAGGGATCGGTTACCAGCAGAGTGAGTTCATGCTTGGTCATGTGTTAGATGCTACTCAGGAGTCTTATTATACAATTTTAAGTGAGGAATCAATGCGTTTGGCTTATATTAAAGCTCTTCCTGAGTTTATGATTTTGGAGACGTTGGAGACCAGGGTCCTGACTGAAGACCGTCTTCAGGAAATCGAGGCACGTGAAGAGGAAAGGGAACGGGAGCGGGAAGTTGAAAGACGGGAACATCAAGAGATGCTCGAACGTGAAAAGGAACGTGAGGAACGTTTGCAGCAATTAGAGAGGCAGATGGATC
>LNGC01000261.1 GCA_001587715.1 Candidatus Methanofastidiosum methylothiophilum
TTATCTGGTCGGCTACATTTTGTATATATTTCGGGAATGTTGTTTTATTTGTGTGCTTCAAAAATAAAGCACCTGACATTTTTTTGTAACTATCTCCAGATTCATTGCGATATTTCAAAAGATAATCAAAAAGCCATTCGTAAACCTCTATTTTTAACTCGGGACTTATGGCTAGGGCTATATCAATAAAAAGCAATGGGTGTACCCATGTATTTCCGCCTTTCCCTCTTGAGTTTATTTTTACTGTACCATACTTTGCCTCAAGCAGCTGTACAAATTTTTTAGTACTCTTATTCTGGAAAAATGCTCCAAGATTGAAAAACGGCAGCCCATTTGCAATCCTCCACTTATTACCAGCCGCTACAAGGTCGGTAGCACTAAACATTTCACACTTGCTTTTTTGGCTTATCTGACACCCAAAAAGCTCACGCTTCATAATAACCTCAGTGTTCATATACACTCCTTATTGTAAGTATTTTTATAATTATAACATGATAGTTTTTACTTGTCAATAGTTTTTTTAATAATTCTTATATTTATAAATACGAAACCGTATTACATAGGTTTTAATATATAATGCGGCTCCTCATTATTTGTAAAATCATTATCAAGTAATGATTGTTCCAGTAGTTTTAATTTCATTATTTACCAGCCTTTTCTTGTGCAATAATCTTGCGGATAGCGGGCAGGACTTCGTGAGTAATCCACCGCTTGAATGTATGCGCTTCTGGCTTGTCGGAGCGTAGAATTGCAGCATATAATCCGGATTCATTGACAATAGTCATGCTCTGTTCTCCGCCATGGGTATGTATTAAACGCGTATCCTTTTCGTCATCTTCAAGACGCCTTGTCATATCAGATGCCATTCTATAGCCCAATAATCCAGAAACATCAGCAGCAACCCACCACGGCTCGCCATCAATTACCAGCGTCCGTACGTTCTGCCCTTGAAAATCAAAACTTACCAAGTCATTCATGTTACCCCCCTAGATAATAAAAAAGGCCTTCTACCCTGCCGCTGCCGGCGTTATACTTCAAATACCTTTACAAGTATATCCACGTGATAACTATTAACGTTCCCAAATCTTTCATCAGGTACTTTTCTGATTTCAATACCTTTTTCGTTTGAAAGTTTTGCCGCCTCTTTACCTAAACGCAAGGCATCAGAAAACATTATCTGCATTCCTTTTTTATTTGCATATCCCATTATTGAATAATAATCCTGTATTGGTTGTGAAGACTGATTTTGCGCTATCTGTTGTGGAATTGTCGCAATCGCTAGGACAAGTTTTTCAACCATATTTTCAAGCCTGTCAATACGACTTGATTCGCTTCTAATCTCAATAGACTTTGCTCTTATGGCGTTTTCACGAAACAATGAAGCCGCATTTTTGCCAAGTCCCTTTTCAATTATCAAACACGTTTCATCAAGCGTATAGTCTGCTGGTTTCATTGGAGAGCTTGACGACACTTTGTCGTTAATTGACGACACTTTGTCGCTAAGTGACTTTATCCATCTCTGGACAGATCTTTCATCTTTTCCGGTAGCAAG
>LNGC01000262.1 GCA_001587715.1 Candidatus Methanofastidiosum methylothiophilum
GATTCGAACTACCTGCATTACTTGGTGGGTCAGCCATTGCTTACTATTTAATATCTAAAAGAAAGAAAAAATAATTAATTTTTATATTTTTATTTATTCTTATAGAAATATTCTTAAACTACTCATTGTAATTAATTTTGGTGAATCAATGAGAAAAATGAAATTTAAATATATACCGATATTGCTGATTTTCTTAATGGCCATATCTACAACAAATATATTCGGGGAAGAAACTACCGAAAGTACTTTTTGTTATGATGTACCAGATACAGTCAGAAGTTTGTCGGTTGTAACTAATGGTTATTATACCGCAGCAGCTGGAGTTGGAGAAGAACCAGAAATCTTCATTTGCGATAAGGATGGAGTCAGATGGGGTTGTAAAAAACGTGCCCTTGCAGTGCTTTTAAGTAAAGATGGCAGATACACTGTTGTTGGAATGAATGATGGCGTAGAACTATATGATAACTCTATGGCTGTTGATATCAGTAAAAGTTCTTCAACACAATTAACAGGGGGGCACTGGGTAAATGACTACTCTGTACCCACTCACGTTGGCAGGAGATGGGTTTGGGATGTAACTACGACTGAGAGCACAGTTTACACTTGTAACCCTTTATGGAAATACACTACAAAAACAGAAACAAGAGTCCTCGCTATATCTGATTCTTCTTCCTATGTTATAGTAGGGTCTGGAGACACACTATACTCCCTTACTAAACAAGGTCAGTTATCCTGGAAATATCAAGCAGACAGCACAATTAATTATATTGCAACTAAAAGCAACTATATTGTAGCTGCTTCTCAGAAAACTGTATATTTGTTTAAAATAAATGGAGATCAAATGTGGAACTTTTCGGTAAGTGGTACTCCTGAAGTATTAGCAGTGACTTCTACTGGGCCTTATGTAGCTATAGGCACTAGTACAGGTAATATCTATTTTGTAGGTCCGAATGGGGAAAAATTATGGGAATATAAAAATAAAATGGGAATTGAAGCCATTGATATGACTACCAAAGGAGCTTACATCGTAGCCGGATCAAAAGACAACAATGTGTTGTTCTTCAATGACATTGGTACTAAATTATGGAGTTATAAAACAAATGGACCAGTAAACTATATCTCCTTATCTCCTCAAGGCCAATTCATAGCGGCCGGAGCAGACAAAGATGGATACTACCTCTTTAATTGGACAGGCAAAAAACTATGGGAAAGTAAAAATAAGGAAGTTTACTTCTGGGCAATACATGTAGCAGACGATGGCAAGTGGTTGTTAGGCGGAGTTGGAAAGTTTATGGGAGGAAGCACTGAAATGAGAATTTCTAATAGAGTTTGTTTCTTTAACACTGAAGACTTTGCCAAAGCAGATGACGCTCCAGATAAGAATACACAAACTACTACACCAATCCCTACAGAAACTACAACTACTACTCAAACTACAAACAAATTTCCAACTGCAAATGCTGGCGCTGACTTTGAAACAAAAGTGGGAGATGCTGTTAGATTTGACGGAACAAAATCTACCGATGAAGATGGAAACATAGTGTCTTA
>LNGC01000263.1 GCA_001587715.1 Candidatus Methanofastidiosum methylothiophilum
AAAAGAGGCAATTCTGAGAGATGTAGAGAAACTCGGGATTGTTATTGGCTGCCGTAAACATGGGATTTATGCCACTACTTACTATGCATGGAAGAAAAAATATGAAGAAGGAGGCATCGAAGCACTTCGCTCAAAGTATTCCAGGAAGGAACTCAAGGATTTGAAGAAATTGGAAAAGGAAAATGCAAGATTAAAACAACTTCTTGCAGAGAAGGAACTCCAGCTTCAAATTAAAGATGAACTTTTTAAAAAAAAGATACAACAATGGAAGAGCGAAAAGAAATAGTAAGGAGATATGTTTCCCAAGGTATGAGAGTTGAGAATGCGGCCACAATGGCAGGGATCAGCAAAAGCACCTACTACTACAAAGCAACAGGGAATAAACCAGGTAAGAGGGCTACTACACATACAAAGATGACAGACGGGAGTATTGTCCCCAACAATGTTGTGGTTGCAGAAATATGCAGAATACTTCAACAGGAGTTTATGGAAAACGGATATTTAAAGGTTACCTGGACACTGAAAGATTTAAATTATCAGATTGGAGACAAAAAGGTCTATCGGCTGATGAAAGAACATAATTTACTCAATCCTAAAAAAAAGAAAGCTGCCAGAAAATATGTTGAACATAGCCAACCTAATCCGTCTCAACCTTTTGAAGTCATTGAGATTGATATTAAATACATTTACATTCGGGGAGAGAGAAGAAATGCTTATTTGATAACCCTATTGGATACTTTTTCCAGAATAGCCATAGCATGGGACCTTCAGTTCAGTATCAAGCATACACACGCCAAAAGGCTCATTGATGAATTTATCCTTAATTATGTCCAGGATAGGTACCCAAGTAACACTCAAATGCAGCTAATACTCAGATCAGACAATGACAGCAGGTTTATTGCCTCGGCTTTCAGGGAACATCTTCATTTGAACTTCATTGATCAGCAATTCATTCATCCGGCTACACCTCAACAGAATGGACATATTGAAAGTTTTCATAGTGTGGTGGAAGAACTGGTATGCTCAAAATTTGATTTTGAAGACATCTATGAAGCCAGAGAAGTATTTAAGAGATTCTTTGATACATATAATAACCGCAGAACCATCAAACCCTTGCTTTATCTTCCGCCTTCAGTGTTTTTGAAAGAATGGGATAAAGGAAACATAGGATTGAAAGTTGAGGTATGTAAGGGAAAAAAGAAAATCAATAACTTTTTCTTCAGAGGACAGCGACCCTACTGGATCACTGCCCCCTCTGAAGACTTTTTATTTTGGCAATGCAAAATTATGTCGGAAAATTTTACTTTTGTACATCATTAATAATTTAGTCCTAATAATAGGGGGTTAAACCATTGCTTCCATGTTATTAATCGGATGAAAGCAAAAAAACAAATACCTGCCTATGTTTATGTCGTACTACTGTTTTCTGTTTTGCTCTGGGCTTCTGCATTTTCAGCCATCCGTTCTTCCTGTTTTGTGCAATGGGTCACCCAAGTTAAAATCTCATATCTAAAAGCTGTTTCTGTATTTCTGTTGGCTGCA
>LNGC01000264.1 GCA_001587715.1 Candidatus Methanofastidiosum methylothiophilum
TTTTCAGAAAAGTCTATGATTTCTTTTCCGGTGGGATTTACAAGGTTTACCCATGCTCCCTTTTCAATTGTGTCGAGGCTAACAATCTTATTTTCTATTGATTTATAAATACTGAACATTTACTGCCTCCTCATCTCCAGATTATGGAGTGATATTTATTAATCCCACCTGGTTACTATCCTATAATATCTTCTCCCTATTGGCTAAAAACGCCTATTAACACATATATCCTTTTCCACTGAGTATGATCGCTGACATAGATTTGAATAATTCATTTTGTGTGTTACATTATTCATTTAAGAAATCTATGTCTAAAAGTATTATTCGTACTATCTCCAGAAAAATATGTCTCAGGCAAAATAGATTTCAAGATTATTTCAATAACATATAAATAGTCATATTATATAATTACGATTAACAATATTATGGCTTAAAGTATGGCTTCAAAAAACACCCCTATTCCAAATTGTAAACCCGAAGTTTGTTCGATGGATTTTTGGGAAGATGGTATTGTCATACTATCTCCTGATGGAACTATTTCCTACACAAATAAAAGTTGGAATGAGTTTTTACAGAATAATGGTATAGATTATCCTGGACATTGTGAAGGAAGTAATTATTTAAAACTCTGCATGGAATTCACACATAAGGAATCAGAATCTTCTGGGATAGTGCAAGGGATACTCGATGTCATTGAAGGTAGATTGAAAGCATTCAAATTTCAATGTCAGTTATGTGGTCCGGCTGGGAAAAAATGTTTTTTAGTAAAAGTTGATCCTCTTTCTCAAGATTGCCCTACAAATGTGATTTTGCAGCATGTAGACATCACTGAAAGAAAAAAAATAGAACCCGAAGAATCTGAATTTGATAAATCTCTAAAGACTTTACTTAACAACGTCCGACTTGCCGGCGTAATACTTGATTCAAGTGCAAATATTATATTCTGTAACGACTTTTTGCTCCATCTGGCAGGATGGAAAACGGAAGATGTTTTTGGCAGGAATTGGTTTGATGTTTTCCTGCCAAAAGAAATAATCTCTGAAATTAAGACCGTCTTTCATAGAACAATTGAAAATGCTGATTTCCCATCATATTATGAAAATGAGATCATCACCAGAGATGGGAGTAAAAGAACTATCATTTGGAACAATACTGTTTTGAAGGACAAAAATGGCAAAATCTGCAGTATTATCAGTGTCGGAGAAGACATAACAGACCTCAAGTTAGCAGACAGATTTTTGTTAAATAGCAAGGGGCAATTGCGCACATTGGTAGATACTATTCCAGATCTAGTCTGGTTGAAAGATCAGAATGGTCATTACCTTATGTGCAATAGCAAGTTTGAACGCTTTTTTGGTGCAAAGGAAGCAGAGATTATTGGTAAAACTGATTATGATTTCGTAGATAAAGAGCTGGCAGACTTTTTCACTCGTAATGATAAAAAATCCATGGCAGCAGGTAAACCTACAATGAATGAAGAGTGGATAACTTATGCTGTCGATGGCCATAGGGAATACCTTGAAACTATCAAAAGTCCAATG
>LNGC01000265.1 GCA_001587715.1 Candidatus Methanofastidiosum methylothiophilum
AAATGCAGCAGCAAGCATCAGTTTCTGCCTCTGACCTTTTGAAAGGTCTTTACACAATATTTCCTTCTTTTCTTCTATCTCGAAAAAATCAAGCCACCTAGACACTCTTGAGTCGATATTGTCTAGGTTTCTTAATCTACAAACAAACTTTAGAAATTCTTCTGCTGTCAAAAAAGAAGGTGGGCTCTCAGCCTCCGGAACTATTCCTGAAATTCTTTTAATTGCGATTGGATCAGATGATGAAAGATTCATTACCTCTGAATTTCCTGAGTCTTGGTCAAGCTGCCCTGTTAATATCCTGACAAGTGTAGTTTTCCCGGCACCATTAGGTCCAAGAAGGCCAAAAAATTCACCTTCTTTGACTTTAAGATTGATTCCACTAAGTGCCTTGTAATCTCCAAAACTTTTTGAGATGTTATTGGCAAATATCGCATTCATGATAAGTTATGCATATGCACAGATATTTAAGATTACCCAAGTTGTTTGCAGAAAACTCAATATTAGATTTAAAAAAATGAATTTAGCCTGATGTGGATCTATTTGCATCAATAATTGTTCCATCGTTTCCATTTCCTGAAGAGTCCACAACAGTATTACCAGTAATTTCATCAAAGCTCCATCTTCCTACCAATCCAGTTTCTTGAGATGGATACTGCTTGTTATAGTGTGAAGAGATTTCTTCTGGGCTCAAACTCCTGTTATAAAATGAAACTTGATCAATTTTTCCTTGAAAGAATTTTTGACTTCCACCATCAGATGCGATATAAAGATCTCGAGTATTGACTTTTGGCTTTCCGGATATTGTTGTCTCTGTAACTTTGGCTCCATCAACATAAAAAATAACTTTTTCTCCGTCGTATGTCACTGCAAGGTAATACCACCTATCCTTCTGTGGCAAACCATTTCCCCATTCTAATTTAGCCATGCCTTTGTCTTGAACATATATGTGACACTGCCACCCATTCCATTTATCCTGGCCCAATCCATGTCCATCCCAGTCCCCCTTTTGGACTATTTTTGTAGTAATGTTATTATTAGTTGTATTGACCCATGCTTCGATAGTTACTGCGTCTGGTGTATTTAGTGAAGTAGACTTTGGTATCTTGATATAGTCATTAACACCGTCAAAAGATACTGAATTTCCTCCTATTATTAACTCCGAACTTGACTCGGATGTTTCGGTCTGTCCTTTGCCCCATTTTGACATTTCATCATCTATATTATTTAGACTAATGCTTTTCTGGGTTTGAGTTTCAAAACTCCTATACCAGATAGAATAGCTAGAGACTGCAGCTGCAGAAATAGCGACTAGTAAAATGGCGACTATTGTCAAAGACTCCCCTTTTTTATTAAGAAATTTTCTCATTTCACTAAACCTACAACTTAATCTATATCTTATTAAATTAAAATATTTAATATTATGTTCTTTCAGTACCATTCAATGTTCCATTGTTACCATTACCAGAGGAATCAATTATTGTTGTGCCTTCGTCTTCATCGAAAATCCATTTTCCAGACAATCCTTCAGAGCTCACA
>LNGC01000266.1 GCA_001587715.1 Candidatus Methanofastidiosum methylothiophilum
GACATGTACAACTGGACAGGCAGAACAATAAGCAAAGATCCTTTTATTGTCTATAAGAAAAAAATAAAACCCTCAGTTCCAAGAATAGTATCAACTATAGCTTACAATTCAATTCTTTTAAGAGAAAGCGACCAGATCAAAGACCTAAGATTAACCATTAATTATCTCTCCGAATAGGGGCGATAATTTTGACAAATCCATTGAAATTAATTTATAAAATTTCAAGATTTAGATTCTGGATATATACTGGCGGAACTTACGTTGTAGGCTACGCCCTTGGATTTAACAGTATTTTTGATTTTTTCAAACTCGATTATTATGTATATTTAGTATATTTTTTTCTTCTAGCAAATATCTTCATTTATGGAGTTAATGATTACTGGGACAAAGAAACTGACAAAAACAATCCTAAGAAAGAAGAAAAAGAATATAGGGTAGAAGACAAAGAAAGAAAAAGCCTACTTAGAACATTATATTTTGTCGGGATAATAAGCTTAATTTTAATGGTATTTCAGGACAATATAGAGCGGCTTATTTTCTTGATATTTTTGTTTTTATCCTATTTCTATAGTGCAAAACCCCTAAGATTTAAGCAGGTTCCATTCCTTGATTTCTCTTCAAACTATCTATACGTAATGCCTGGAATCTTTAGCTATTACATGATTAGTAAAACATTACCTCCATTAATATTTTTGTTAGGAGCTTTTTTTCATATAGCTGCAATGCATATATTTTCTGCGATACCAGATATTCAGTATGATAAAGAGGCCGGGATCACGACAACCCCAGTCTTGATAGGGAAAAGATTATCACTACTGTTATGCCTCATTTTCTGGGGTATTTTATCCGGGATAGTGCTAGTTTCAGCAAATTTTAATCCCTTGAGTTACCTTGTCCTGATATACCCAGTATTTCCATTATTATTGCTCCTTAGAAAGGAACTAAAGATAGAAAAATTGTACTGGTATCTTCCATACATAAATACAACTCTTGGTGGATTATTATTTACCTCTCTTGTGCTATACAAAACATTTCTTATTTAGAAAAACTTAAATTGTAATCGATAAATAAGAAGTATCTGACTAACAGAGGGATTTGATGGAAAAAGACCACAATAAGATGTATATCCTGATTGTTGCATCCCTAGCTTCTTTCTTAACGGCGTTTATGGGATCTTCGATTAATATTGCCCTGCCTTCGCTGGGCAATGAATTTAACATTGATGCGGTATTACTCAGCTGGATTTCAACATCCTATTTACTTTCTGCTGCTATTTCACTTGTTCCATCTGGAAGATTGGCAGATCTATATGGTAGGAAGAAAATATTCACATATGGGATTATTATATTTACAATAGCTACTTTAATCTCTGCTCTATCAAATTCCATTTCAATTTTGATATTCTCAAGAGTATTAACTGGTATAGGTGTTGGGATGGTGTTCAGCACAAGTGTTGCTATAGTAACATCTGCTTTTCCAATACAAGAAAGAGGTAAGGCCATAGGATACAC
>LNGC01000267.1 GCA_001587715.1 Candidatus Methanofastidiosum methylothiophilum
TATTATGATGGAGAAGTTGCAGAACAAATTAAAGATGTGTGGGAAGCTATAATGATGAACTCAAGTCATTCTCAATGAATAGTAGAAAGAGGTTTATAGTAAAATGCAGAAGAAAGATTTAAAATATCTTTTTAGTATAGAAGATATGCTTAAAAGAAGAGGCAAGGTTTAGGAAAGTAGATAAAGGAATATGTAATGAAAACATACTTGGATTGTATTCCTTGTATAATAAGACAGGCATTGGATGCGGCACGTTTATCTACAAATGATGAAAAAACTCAAAGGATAGTTTTAGAGCAAGCAATGTCTTTTCTTATAGATTTTATTCAAAGTGATTCATTAGACAACTCTCTTCCGCCACCGCATATAGCCCGTCATATTTATAGAATAGTTAAAGAAATTACAGAGTGTGAAGATCCCTATCATGAAATAAAAGTTAGATACAATCAAATAGTATTGAAGATGTATTCTGAACTTAAAAATAGGGTAGAAAATTCATCTGATCCCCTGTTGACGGAAATAAGATTTGCAATAGCAGGAAACATTATTGATTTTGGTGACAATGGTGGAAAATTTGACCTCGAAGCTACTTTGAAGGAGGCATTGACTCTGGAATTTGCCGTATGCGATTATGATGTATTTTGTGATAGTTTAAAAGCGGCAAAAACATTACTATATTTAGGTGACAATGCCGGCGAAATTGTTTCTGATAAAATCCTGATAGAAGAAATACTAAAAAAGTATAAGCTAAAAGTTTATTATGCTGTAAAGATTGAACCGGTAATTAATGATGCAACAAAGGAAGATGCAATGCAGGTCAAAATGAATGATGTGACTGAGGTTATTGATAGTGGTTCTGATGCTCCCGGTACAATTTTGAATTTATGTTCGGAGAAATTCTTAAAAATTTATAATAATGCTGACATAATAATTTCTAAAGGGCAGGGAAACTATGAAACATTGAGTGAAGAAAATAAAAAAGATATATTCTTTCTTTTGAAAACAAAATGTGCTCTTATTGCCAGACGTTTGGGAGTTAAAATAGGCGATATGGTGCTTAATGCAAAATTAAAGGAGATGAATTAAATGAAAATGGGAATAATAATTTGTGACAGATATAAAAGTTGTGCAGGTGGGAAATGTTTTAGATCCATGCAAAACAGAGAAGGTGCTTTTGATATTTACAGCAAAGATGAACCTTTAGAGTTAGTTGGGTATACCAGTTGTGGTGGGTGTCCGGGAGGAAATATTGAATATGCACCGGAAGAGATGATTAAAAACGGAACGCAGGTGATACATTTTGCAACAGGATTTATTGTCGGATATCCCCCCTGTCCTTACATTGCTTATTTTAAGAAATTTATTGAAAGCAAATATAAGATAAAAGTTGTTGTTGGAACCCATCCTATTCCTCAAAAGTATTTTATTACACACGAAAATCTTGCTACATGGCAGAATAAAGAATGGCAGGAATTAATAAAACCTACATTGGGCGATGAAATATTACG
>LNGC01000268.1 GCA_001587715.1 Candidatus Methanofastidiosum methylothiophilum
TACCATCATCCCGAGAGGTATCCTTACATTGAGATTTTTTAGATTGTTAGTGGATACCTTTGAAAGTTCGATAAACTTTGTATCGGACTTAATTTTGTTTTTACTGTTGTTCGGCTTCTTAGAGACTTTAAGTTCACCGCTAAGATATCTTCCCGTAATAGAACTTTTTTCTTTTTTTATCTCATCTAGGCTACCCTGAAAGACCAAATATCCGCCTAAAATGCCGGGGTCAGGACCAAGTTCGATAATTTGGTCTGCTTGGGATATAATATTTTTATCATGCTCAACTATAATCACCGTATTCCCAAGTTTATTGATTTCCTTTAGTATGGACATAAGATTGTTCTTTTCTATTTCATGCATACCAGTTGATGGTTCATCTACAATAAATATTAATGAATCCAGATCAGAATTCAAGTGATTCATTAAGCTAATTCTTTGTGCTTCTCCCCCAGATAAGGTGGCCATATCTCTATCCAAACTTAGGTAGGATATGCCAGCTAATTTGGACCTATTTAGTGTCTTAACTATCTCATTTTTAATGGCTAGGCCTTCCTTAGTTTTGGTAGCACTTATTGAATCTAAGAATGTAGAGAGTTCAGATAGGGGCATTTTTGCAAGCTCACCTATATGCTTCCCAGAAACTAAGGCCTTTCGAGCTATCTCATTGATTCGATATCCTTTGCAGGATGGGCATGTTGTCTTTGTCATATAGTTCTTTTCGACTTTATTTCGCCTATAATCGCTTGAACTTTTTTCTATAATCCTTATCATATAGGGGATTATTCCCTCAAATTTTATATCAAAAACACCTTCAAATCTTTTGGATTTCCATTTAATTTGGATTTTATCGTCGGTACCATAAAGGAATATTTTCTTTACCTCATCTGGGAGGTCTTTATACGGGGTATTAATGTCAAATTTCAGTGATTCAGATAGTCCCTTGACCAGATTTTTTAGACTACCAAATGCAGCTGAAGCATCGGAGCATATTTCCATTAGATTCTTTGTTGGATCTGGTATGAGTTTATCCTCATTAAACTCCTGGGTATAACCCATTCCTTTGCACTCCATGCACCAGCCACTCGGCTCATTAAAGGTGAAGTGATATGGTTCAAAATTCCCAACTTTTATCCCGCACCCAGGGCATATCAATGAATCAACAGGCATGTCACATATGAGGCATCTTCTTTCACTTTCGAGCGCATATAGTTGCCTTAATAAATTGTAAGTTTTGGTCCAAGTTCCAACTGTAGATCTAGGATTGGAAACTCTTCTTGTTCTCTGCTCAACTGCGATTGTTGGGGAAAGTCCATTAATCTTCTCAAACGGTCTTTCCTTTTCTACACCGGATTGAAGCCCAAGGGATTGCATATATCTCCTGAGACCTTCTTCAAAGATTATATCAAAAGCCAAAGAGCTTTTGCCTGATCCTGAAACTCCTGTTACTGCTATAATCTTGTTTTTTGGTATTTTAACATCTATG
>LNGC01000269.1 GCA_001587715.1 Candidatus Methanofastidiosum methylothiophilum
GTTGATGACAATCTGATAAAAAGCATAACTGGAGGGGATGTAATCGCATCACGTGATCTATACCAGAAGGAAGAGGAGTACACCCCCACCTGTAAACTTATCTTTGAGGGGAATCACAAGCTCAAGTACTCTGGCCATGAGCCTAACTTCATCAAAAGAACTGTGTTTGTGCATTTTGACGTGACAATCCCTGAAGATAGGCAGGACAAGGAACTTCCATACAAGCTGGCAGATCCCAATGTAAAAAGCGCAATTTTGAACTGGATGTATGAAGGCTGGATTGAATACAAAAAGGACATTGAACTAAATAAGAAGCTAACAATTCCTCCTAAAGTTAGGGCCATAACAACTGAGGCCAACTTAGAAAACGATCCTGTCGGATTTTTCCTTGAAAAGTGCTGCTATGTAGAGAAAGGTTCCAAAGTCAAGAGCTTTGAGCTCTACACTGTCTATGAAAACTTCTCACAGCTTGAGGGGATTACCACGTTTAAGATCCAGAAGTTCGGGCGCATAATGAAGGACAAGGGGTATGACAAGGAAAGGACCATGGAAGGTGTTTTATACATGGACATAGGCATCAAGCGCGAGTGGATCGCAAATGAAGAGTATGTTGAATTTAATCCACCGGAAGAAGCCATAATTGAAGACACCTAGAATCTATGTAGGATATGTAGGTTTTACCCCATTTTCTAGAAAATATAAAATTTTAAGCCTCGTATAGGGGTTTTTATAAAAATGGCAAATATCCTACATAACCTACATAAATCAAATTGGCCTTAAAAATAAGGCCAACAAATGCACATGAGAATTTATTTAAATTTGAAGGCTAATTGATTATTATGGAAAGTAAGCTAGGGAAAATAATAGTAGAAAAACTAAACTCAGATGTTTTGAGCGAGGAAGAGTTCAAAGCTTACATCAGGAGTTTTGACAAGGAAAATCTTGTTTCGTTAAAGGATACAAAAAAGCAGCTTGGGATATGAATGTCCCGTACTATTCTATTAGAGGATTTTATAGAATTGAAAAAGACAGCATAGTTGTATTCTCAATAAATTAGATAAGTATATTCTATAAAAGATAAAGAATACAAGCTAATTTTAAGGCCAATCATACAATAATTTCATTTTTATTTATATACTAAGCCGAGTGATTTCGAATTAAAATATGAAGCCGTTGGGGGGATTTGAACCCCCGTCGAACTAGATTACGAGTCTAGCGCATGGCCGAGCTTTGCTACAACGGCATGATTAATTGTATAAAATTAGGTCGTTTTAAAACATTTGCTCTAATTTTTTAGATTAAAGAGGGATAGAGGTATTTTTTATTCTTTTTTTCTTTAATCGTATCCCAATCAGAGAGGATCTTTATAGATTCAAGAGTTGCTTTTGCAGCATCTTCTTCTCCTTTGACTTCAAACTCTTGAGTCTTACGATTCCCAAATACAGCAAGTATCGCCCCCGCTCTAAGTCCAAAAAG
>LNGC01000270.1 GCA_001587715.1 Candidatus Methanofastidiosum methylothiophilum
GGCGAAGTCTGCGTCTTCCAATGAGGAAAGATTGACATACAGTTGATTTTTATCCAAAATTTCGCAAAGGTGTTGTTTTTGCTCGGCAAGGCTCAAGGCTTTAAATTCTTCCAAATGTTCATCTTGCTTCTTAATGTCCACATTGTAATTCAGAAAACTTTTGGCTTTCATTTGCTCCCAAATTTTCAAAAGTGCTTTGGTGTCTTTGGCTTCTTCAATCTGCTCGATGAAAGTTTGGTTGTATTTTTTGAGTTCTAGATAGACGAATGAGCCACCACCTTGCCAATTATTTCTTTTTGATATTCCGCTTTGTTCTCCACCTATCACCTTTTTTATTCTTCTAACGCAAATATCAATGTGTTTTACAAGTTGCTCTATTATAATATATTGCCGGTTTAACTTATGTGCTACAGCTGCGGTTGTACCAGTCCCTCCAAAGAAGTCTAACACAATTTCTCCTTCTTCTGTATGTGCTTTAATAATCCGTTCAAGTAGTTTTTCTGATTTTTGACCTTTTACTTCATCCTCTGAATTTAGCATTTTTGATACTGTTTCTCCTGAGAAAGAAACAATTGCTATGCTATTTAAATCATCGTATTCATTTCCGTTCCATACATCTTCTATAGGATATCTTTCAGCGTTACTACTTGCTATTGATTTAAATTCAGACTTGGGTATGTAGTTCTTAATGAACTTTAGCTGGCGTTCATCTTTTGAATAAAAAAGAATTGTATCGTGATTCCTTATCCAATTATTATCTGCAGTTTTGTATCCAGATAACCAACCTATCCTCCAGATTATCTCACGTTGATAGTTTTTTTCACCAAATACTTCATCCATTAATATTTTTAAATAATGCACTTGGTGATAATCTAATTGAACATAAATAGCTCCATCATTTGACAATAAAGTTTTAGCTATTTGCAGTCTACTCTTCATAAAAGTTAACCATGTAGAGCGATTAAAATTGTCATTATAACCAAATGAGTCTGTACCTGTATTATATGGCGGGTCTATATAAATCAGTTTTACTTTTCCTGCAAATTCTTTTTTTAGAGTGTGCAAGGCTAAAAGATTGTTGCCTTTTATAATCAGGTTGTCGGTTATCGTTCCGTTTTCGTTTCTGTTAAATTGGTCAAGTGGTTTTTCTCCATCTTTGTCAATGCGTTTAGCATTGGTCAATACTTTTGGCTCTAAAAGCTGGGTTATTTCGTCTTGTGCCAAAATTTCATTGAAGAAAATTTCTTCCCGTTTGTCTTCTTCACGGCTTTGTCCGCCTTCCAAAATACAGTCCTTAAATGGCCACACCAAAGCTACTTCGTTTCGTTGTTTCAGGTATTTGCCGTCAATGGTAAGTCCCACTTTGTTTTTGTATTGGGTGTAGCTGTCGTTCAGGTAATTTTTCTGTTCCAAAAACTGCACAAACAAGTTTTGGTTAAAAACTGTCACTCCGGCAATCTCTTTGAAAAACTTT
>LNGC01000271.1 GCA_001587715.1 Candidatus Methanofastidiosum methylothiophilum
ACTTGTGCCTACGGAGGCTGAGCTTGCCAGGCAGGAGGGCAGGGAGTATGAGAGTGCAGAGAAGTTGCTAGAGAGGATTAAAAGAGAAGGGAAAAGTAGCAAAAAATAAATGCTCGTGGGATGCTTGGATTTTAGTTAATCATTTGTGTTTTGTAACTTATGAATGCCAAATTGAATTTAATAAATGGTAATTACATACCAGTGATTATAATTTTTCAATAATTATTCTAGAACTTTTTAAACATGAAATAGCTATTCCCTTTTTTATTTCAATATCAAGTTCATAATCTGCGTTATTTCGTTCTTTTCTTAAATTGAAAAGCATATTCCCAGCCAGCCTATTTTTTTTCCTCAGTTTTTCGATTACTTCTTTGTGAACTGTTGTGGTTTTAGAAAAACTAACTCCAGTTGACTCTAAGTTGTCTCGCGCGGTTAAATAAGCAGCATAATAAGCTCGACTTATAGAAGTTCTATATTTTGACTCGTCATGATAATTTGTATCATTGCATAATTTATCAGCTAAGTCGAGTAGAAGCTGTGGATCAAAAGACATGATATCCTTATTTATTCAAAGTTATTTACTGTGATTACAAGATTTTCATACTTTTCCGTTATATTCTCATTACCCATTATATTTATTCTACTTTGAATGTTATCCTCTATTATTTCCCATATCTGAAAAGTTTTCTCTTCACTCACATTAAATAGCCGAATAGAAAGTACTGTTTCCTTCCATTCTGGAATTTCTTTATCTTCTTCGACATCAACAGTAATTTCATAACCCATATTTTCACAGTCTAACAAAAAACTGACTTCTTCAAACGCCGTCCTCAGTACAGTATTAAAATGTTGATCTTTAGCCATCTCACGTATTTTGTGACTTATTCTTTGTGCATTTGCACGT
This sequence comes from Candidatus Methanofastidiosum methylothiophilum, assembly GCA_001587715.1. Classification (GTDB taxonomy): domain Archaea; phylum Methanobacteriota_B; class Thermococci; order Methanofastidiosales; family Methanofastidiosaceae; genus Methanofastidiosum. The sequence goes on from LNGC01000271.1 coordinate 905, forward strand.
GGTTTTTCAGTTATGGAGAATTCGGGATTACAGTCAGTTTTTGAACAACTATTTCTCTGCGATCTTACCGTTTGAAGGTCCCAATCTACAAGCTCATTTGCTAATCCTGGTCTTAAAATACTGTTGAAACTATTAAAAGAAATATCTCCACTCCAATTAATGTTTGTTATATCGCTTTGTATTGTACTATTATCCATTGCTAAGGACATAATCAACCTCTATTATTATAGAGCCTTAAATATCTCTTTTATATTATCACTAAGTTTTTCATGGAATTTAATTATGTTTTCTTTTTCTGCACGGTAATGTACTCTTACAGTAGTTTTGAGATTTGGGTTTATTGGGCTGGGTTCAACAGTTAAATTAATGAACGTTTTATCTGATGGTTTATTGCCTCCAATTCTAAGGCCTACGGTATTTATAATGGGTACGTTGTTATCAGCAAATAATTTAGGATTTAAACCAATTGAAGCGCCTATTTTTTCTACAGGTTTGTCTTGAGACCTTAATATAACAGATGCTATTACCTCAAAAAATATGACTAGACTATCAATCTCGTTTTT
>LNGC01000272.1 GCA_001587715.1 Candidatus Methanofastidiosum methylothiophilum
TCTTTATTTGATTTAACTTTTTTTATAATTATACAGTAATTCTAATTCATAGCATATTTTCAATATAGGTTTGTTTCATTTTTGATATCCTAAAAAGTTTTGAGAAGGTAGGGTGGAAGTGAGGAAGATACTTGAAGTTCATGATTTGCCTGAGACTAATAATAGTTCTTATGATTACTTATTGATTCACGGGTTGCGACATACTAAAACTAAGCTCCAAGTTATATACCTTTATCTCAATGAGAATTAATTTATAGGCAGATCAAGTCATGAAAAATTTTTATTAAATTGTTATTATATATAAATCGACTATTCTAGGGTTGTATCGGACAATATGGATTTATTTTACTAAAATTTGTTATAGATGCTAAAGAAGGGTATAATTTTTTAGGTATTTATTACTATTGATTATCAATATTGTATTATTTATTGCTAACCAATAACTTTATATATAAGTATCAATGTAGTTATTATTGTCAATCAACATTGACAAAACCTATCCATTAGTAGGGATCTTGGAGCAGATTCCTGCATATAAAACTCCAATTACGATGATGGGGGGGAAATCCCCCTGAGTATTTAGTCAGTTTCTGATTATTCTAACGTCAAATGACTATAAATTAGGATTACCTACACGTCAATACTATCTGTTAATACCGAAAAGTTTATATATAATTGCCTTAAAATATGTTTGTTTGAGTATATTATTTTTAGCTATTATCTGCTAAAGAGTATATATTCAAGCATGTTGATTAAGTCAATTGACTTTTTCAAACTAAAAAAAATGGAGGAAAAAAACAATGTCTGGAATTGGATATTTTGGTCCAAAGAGAAAGCCCGGATACGAAGAGCAGCCTTCAATCAACCCACAGTTTTTGAAACTTAGACTACCATTCTACCACTACCCAATCGAGTATCAGGACTTTATCCAAGGAGCAATTTTAGCTTGTGTACCTTTGGGTATCACGGCAACAATGGTGCCTACACTCGGAATACCAATTGAAATAGCAGTATTAATGGTAATGATAAACAACTTTTTCTACCTATGGCACACTTCTTTTGGTGACCCATCAGTAGCCGGTTGGATTACACCCGGTATACCAATTTATGTAGCTTACTTTGAGACATTCTCAAAGGAAATCGTTGGCCCAAGTGGAGTATACATAGAGAGAATGCAAGCATTAATAGCAGTTCAGCTGGTATTGGCTATAATATTCTTAGTGCTTGGTGTATCTGGTGTAGGAAGAGAAATAGTAGAGCGCATTCCAAAGTCTATCACAGCAGGTATTCTATTGGGATCTGGTCTAGCATCATTAGAGAGGATCTTCAACCCAGCACAGCCATTCGTAAAGGACTTACCAGTCTCTTTCTTAGTATCGGCATTCTTGTCACTCTTCCTGCTGTTCTCTAAGAGGGCAGTTTCATGGAGGAAACAGAACAAGATATTTGCATGG
>LNGC01000273.1 GCA_001587715.1 Candidatus Methanofastidiosum methylothiophilum
ACCTTATACGAATCTATTTTTTCTGAGAGAAAATAAACCATATTAGAACGAAATAGCAAAGCACAATAATGAGGAACAATCTCCGGTATCGTGATATTTATCATGTTGTTAATATGGTTTGAAGTAGCGCCGGGATCTTTATAACGAATAAGAAGTTCTGTGAGACTTCGTTTGTTGTCTTCAATATCGGGCGACGATTCTTCTATTAGATTTAGCTCGGATGAAATAATCCATTGCAACACAGCAACGGCTTCTCTCATAGGAAGAATATCCATTCCTTCTATATGATATGGCGCTATGTCTATAGTATGAACATTATTAGGATTAAGCACTCTTCCCATTTCTATTTCAAGAACTTCAGACAATAATCCATAACCACTTCTTTTACCATATATACGAAGAGATGAGAGGTTCTCAAATATATCAACACCATAGACACGACCAAGAACGATCTCTGCACGAACAATTTGATACATCAACGATAACTGTCCTTCATTAAGAGGCGTGTGTTTGTCTCTTTTTGACTGAAAGTCTTTAACTAGTACACGTCCTGTTTCGATCGCGTTTTCTAAATCAGTTCTACGAGAAATTTGTGCTGGTATTTTTTTTGGTAAAAAATGCCCATCAGAAACCTCATCAACAAGTAAACTAATATAGTTCGTCCAGAGAAGAATTTCAAAGTTCGGAATCATAAGCGGCTCATCTTGCCTAAACTCATCTTTTTTTTCTTCGAATTCTTTTTTAACTTTTCCTATACGATCAGATGCGGAAATATAATCCTGAGAAGAAATCATGGCATCGACCTCATTAAGTCGTAGTAAGTTTACACGAAGAATAATTTGGTTTTGTTTCTTAAGTCCAATAATCTCAAAACGATTTTTATGATAAAAAAAGTTCTGATATACATCAATAATGTGTTTGTATGACTCAAGAAGCGCAGACGCCGTCATATAAAAATGCGCCTGACACTGAAGATACAAAACAACAAATCTGAAATAATAAAGAAGTTGTAGACTACAACCCTCTTTTGCAATTTGCTGAGATATAACATAAGAGTGTTCGTTTATCAGTTTCATGATTCCTTTTATATCCAGATACACGGAATCTTGAATTGTCTTTACAAAAATAGGTGTGAGATGAAATCCTTGTCCTATCTTATTTAATATTTCTATAATTACATGCATTAAACGAAGATAGTCACCTGTTTCATAATAAACTTCTTTCAATAAATCATAAATTTGTTTCGGATTAGATAAGATAAAAAACGGAAGATGTTTACGAATCTTTTCCGTATTTTTATAATGTCTTTCCGTACCTAAAAAAGGTAATCTTTTATCTCCCTTGTGATGTTTGTTAAGCTCTCTCATCGCCGTAAGATATACAACAATGTCGTTTATATCAGGCTTATCAGGAAGATCAACAATCATAGATTCTGATATAATG
>LNGC01000274.1 GCA_001587715.1 Candidatus Methanofastidiosum methylothiophilum
GCTCTGTAGAAATCCTCTATTTTAGAGGAACTAATCAAGTTGACATTTTTACGAAATGTGTCTGTATATATCGTTCCATAAGAGACATTTCAGGCTAAGGATATTGATTTTAACAGGGTTTCTACAGAGCCAAGATTAATTCAAATCTTAAGCGTTTTCACCCATAGATAGTTTACTCATCCTGTCGCGAGTTATGACTTGTCCATGATACAGAATTATTTACTAGAATCTGAAAGAAGAGAGTAATGAATTACTCTTTCCTCAATATCAAAAATGAAATAAAAAGCATACACAAAGTACCGAATGTTCTAATTTCGGGCAACCGAGGGATTTCACACTTTGCATAGACTTCCCTCATCTGAGATGCCTTGAGCATGTGCCATTCAGCTTTATTTCCACTGACAGCGTTAGCATTGGAATCAATAATATCATTTGGCATTTCAAGATAATAGTGAACAGTTACTGCAGAATCTACAGCATCACTCAGGCCAAAAAGGTCACCCTCCATTTGATAACTTGGCGATAGAGAGGTGATATTGTCGTGGTACACGAGATAACCATCCACTTTATCTATTTTTACCGTGTCCGAGGAACTGCCATTAATGGTTATTCTAACATTGTCCCCACCCCATGCCTCATTGTATCTCAAACCCCTGGAAGTAATATCATCCCTCAATGATTTCCCAGATTCTTTATATGAATTTGAGTCCAATAGATTATAAACGTAAGAATTCGTGTCTATTACCATATTGTATTTAAGCAGTTCACCTTTACTGTTCACTTTTGAATCAACTGAAAGAGAGGATACAACCACTGACCAAAATTGACATAACGATAAGCAAATACAATCCTATTTTCTTCATAATATAATCTGATTAAAATATTAATTGAGGGTATATTAACTTTTCGAAATTGCTGAATATTACGAGTTTCATAGGACAGGCATGATTATCCTTTTTCCATTGTGCTCTAGAATATCTACATGTATCCCATAAGCCTCTTTTATTTTTTCAGATGTCATGACCTTTTCAGGTGCTCCTGAAACAACTATATTATTAGCAGAATATGCTAGATTCGTCTCTTTTTCGGGAGAATTTTCAAAGTCATGATCCTTAGGATCAAGTTTCCGAAGCAAAATAATCTCATCAGAAAATAGCATTGCATGGTTGGGTTCATGTAATGTCATTAGAACAGTAATATTTCTTGTCCTGGAAAGGTTAGTGATAGTTTTCAGAACATGGATTTGGTTTTTAAGATCCAGAAAAGAAGTTGGTTCGTCAAGCAATAAAAAATCTGGTTCTTGAACCAGTGCCTTTGCAATCATCACCATTTGTCTTTCTCCCCCACTTATCTGAGTGTAAGACTTATATGCAAAATGACCTATGCCTAAAAAT
>LNGC01000275.1 GCA_001587715.1 Candidatus Methanofastidiosum methylothiophilum
TTATTCGGTTTTACACCATTCTGGTAGCTTATGTGTATTCAGATATTCAAGGGAAGCTTCATACAATGTTTTTGTAATCACAAGCAATCTCCTTGAATTCTCATAATCCGATCTAAAGTCTCCGGCAGCCTCAAATACTTTCTCAGCATGAGCCATCATGTTCTGCCACATAATAGCGTGTTGCCTAAATCCATCATCCAAAATCTTTTGTTCAGATTTAGAGGGATACTTATCAATTGGTTGTGGGCCGGGTTCTTTAGAGGGATCAGCCATTGAGATAAACGTAATGTTGCCCTTAGGATCATCAGGGATAGAGGCTTCGATATAATCCCCTTGGTTAAGTTTATCAAACATGAACTTCATGACGTTATCTGCCAGGGTATACCATGTACCATTCCCGGCCAACTCTGCCCCCAGTTTAAGGGATCGGTGTTCAAGGGACTTCGCTTGCACATATAATTTGACTTTGCTTGTTTTAGCGGGCATACTTAGATATTCACCTCAAAAATAGATAAAGGTATTGATTAAAAATTATACTGAGCTGATTGTTGTTTCTTATATGAGCGCCACAATAAGAATATAGCACCCCCTACAATAGTAATAGGCCCGATAATCCCAAATGACTGATAAGTAAAAATTAAGCATATGGCAGCGATGTAAATAAGCACTGGCAGCTTATACAGACTACCTATCCACTCAGTAGGATCAATCATATTTTATCTCCCATGCATCTTTCACATTGTCCTGGTGATCCTTTACATAAATCACCACATACTTTCAAAGTATCCGGTACACGTTCATTTACAATATCAATAAATGCACCTTTCCCGATTACTTTACCAATATCATCTATTAATGAATAAATTTCATCATCTAATGTCGTTCCCTCAAACTTATGGCAGCCAATATATTTATCGATCCCGGGATCAGAAATAGTATCTTCTCCCCAATACTGACAATAGTCACTATCATAATTCCTATAATGAATGCACCTATAACACGCATGTTCTAATTTTGGGATCATACTAAATACCACCCATTATTTTTAATTTGATCTCAAGGATCATCAGTTAATTGATAATTATATAATTTCCCTACTTTCCACGGTTTTTTATTTCTCATTTTATTAAAGAACCAAAAACCCATATCATCTAAAGAAGAATTTCGAACATATTTGGGCAATCTCCAATAAGAGATATAATAAAAATACCGTTCAGTATCATGAGTATCTAATCCATCAATTAATAAATATCTCCCCCTCATTCTTTCACCCACATTTTAAGTAATTGGATATTAGTTGATAGAGATACAATTTCCCTCTCAAGTTCAGACAACTTTTCCAGGATATCATC
>LNGC01000276.1 GCA_001587715.1 Candidatus Methanofastidiosum methylothiophilum
AATTGTGAAGGTAATTCATTTTTCTCTTGGCCAATAACTAGTGAGTTGCATGATGGGCATCTATCATACTCCTTTTCTTCAGCAAGTAGATATTCCTTATACCCACATTTCTCGCATTCCATAACTTTGACCATAGAGAATTCTTATTCAAATTACTTATAAAATTTCCCCAATATGCAAAAACTTATTTATTCATCATTACAATTACTTATGGGAGTGATATGGATACATATATTATTGATTCAAACTGTAAGTATTACGGTCTCGATACGTCAATTCTTATGGAAAATGCCGGAAGAGGGATAGCATCAGAAATAGAAAAGAGATTTGGAACTAGAAATAAAATCGCAGTTTTTTGCGGTCTTGGCAATAATGGTGGAGACGGATTTGTATGCGCTAGATACTTATCTAAAGAGAATAGGGTTACAGTGTACCTGATAGGAGATCCTGAAAACATCAAAGAAGGCGCCGCCCTTTCAAAATGGGATTTATTAAAGCACCTTAACATTGAAAAAATACTCCTTAAAGATTCTGCAGATATAGAAAAGATAAGGCCAGACTTTGAAATTTATGTGGATGCAGTATTCGGTGTTGGAGTCAAAGGAACACTTAGGCATCCTTATTCTGATACCATCAACAAGCTAAATGAGATTGATGGGATTAAAGTTTCTATTGATGTCGCATCTCCATACTTTATCCCAAATGTCGTGGTATCCTTACATACCCCCAAGGAAGGTGCCACTACAGTCATAGATATAGGAATTCCAAAAGAGTTCAATAACCTAACTGGCCCTGGTTTTGTCAATAAACTAAATGCAAGAGTAAATGACTCCCACAAGGGAGATAACGGGAAGGTTCTAGTTATTGGTGGATCAAAAGAGTACCATGGAGCTCCAATCTATGCATCTCTCGCAGCATCATATCTATCTGACCTTGTATATGTTGCATCTCCAAAAAAATGCGCCAAAATAATTAAATCTTATTCACCAGATACCATAGTCTTTCCAACTGAAAAGAATCATTTTATCCTAGAAGATATTGAGCTTCTAAAAAATCTTTCAGAAAAGGTCGACACAATATTATTAGGTGTTGGGATGGGCAGGGAACCAGAAACTATAGAAACTGTACTTGCTTTCTTAAAAAGTGTTTCCTGTAAAAAGATTATAATAGATGCCGATGGGATTTTTGCAATAAAAGGAAATCTCGATATCTTAAAGAAAAACAATATTTGTATAACACCTCATCATTCAGAATATCGGATGTTATTTGATGAGCCTCTAACTGAAGATAATATATTGATTAACTCAGAAAAATACCAGATTTCAATTGTCAGTAAAGGTGAAGTTGAC
>LNGC01000277.1 GCA_001587715.1 Candidatus Methanofastidiosum methylothiophilum
ATTTGCCCTTATTAGCTCTATCCTGCTGTTTATATTTTCTACAACATTCGTCGTGTATATATATTTCCTTACTGCCTCAGGATATTTCTTATAGTTAAAGTAATTCTCTTTCTTGTTAAGCAATCCCTTTATATATGCTGGATATTTCTTTTCGTAACTTTTACATAGTTCTTCAAATTTCATCACTGCTTTTTCATAATCGTTAATCCTTTTTATTAAAGTTAATTCCTCATAAAACTGCTTTGCATCCTGTTTTGACATGTTTTTCTTTATATTCCTCTGCATGTGTAAAAAACAAAGTTGATGATCTGTATCTGCGAAAAGTGCTTTTATTGCCTGACCAAGCCCGGAAAAATCATCACTAACTATAACCATTACCCTTTTAAGCCCTCTCTTTATCAAGTCATTGAGTATCTGTAGCCAGTCTTCTTTTGTCTCTGAACCAAAATAGATATAGTAAGAAAGTAAACTTTTCTTACCTTCCATATCTATTCCAACTATATTGTATATCACTGCCTTTCTTATCCTGTTTGTTTCAATATCCTTTATCTGTGTGTGATAGGCATCTATGAACATAGCAAACAAATCTTCAGGTAACTCCTTTGTCTTTAATTCCTTTGCCTTGTTGTATAAATCCTCTTTTATCTCCTCTATCTGTTCTGGTGAATAGGGAAGATTCATTGAGTGTAAGAGGGCTTTTATCTTGTTTGGTGAGTAGCTCTGCATGACAAGATTTAAGATAAAATCCTGAAAGCTTTCATCTGCTTTCTGCCACTCTTGTGGAAGTATTGCCGGTCTAAACTCAGACTTTCTATCCCTTGGAACTGATATGCCCAGATTACCTAAGAAACAGGCAAGTTGCCTTTCATAATAGCCATTTGCCTTGTTGTCTATGCTGTCTTTTAAGTAAAGCTCTCTTTCTTTTTTCATAAGTTCATTGAGAAGCAAAGCTGCTGCCATTTTTATACCTTCTCTTGAATCAATTTTAGAAAGTTCATCCAGAACTTTCTCAACATTTAGTTCTTTCATATTTGATATCCTCCTTTTTGTTTTTTTGTTTTTATTTCTTCTTTTGTTATATTTACTGATAGTCATAATCACTTATTATTAGAATATTTTATCAATAGACACAATTCTTATTATACTCCCCGGGAAAGGTGGGGAGTTGGAGTATGATATAGTGGTAAAGCCGGGTGCGAGGGTGGAGGATATAGTATTGAGTTATGAGGGTGTGAACGGGGCAAAATTGAATAAAGAAGGTGTAGTAGAATTTGTGCTGGAATCTGGTAAAGTAATCCAGAGGAGTCCGCTCATATATCAAAGAGAAGGTGGAGAGATAAGAGAG
>LNGC01000278.1 GCA_001587715.1 Candidatus Methanofastidiosum methylothiophilum
AGAATGTAGAATGCGATTATTGTCCATCGTGCAATAATAAATCGCTTAGAGTAAACAATACTATTATTTCTATCCCCTACTTTGGGGAAGTTCTAGATTTTACTATTCTTTGTAGTAACTGTGGTTACAGAAGGGCCGATATAATGCCCATAGAGATAAAAGAGCCGTCAAGGTACTCCTTAAACGTTGAATCTGCCTGTGACGCAAGCATACGAATTGTCAAATCTAGCACCTGTACCATTAAAATCCCCGAACTTGGTGTAACTGTTGAACCAGGACCCTTATCAGAAGGATATATCAGTAACGTTGAGGGTCTACTTTCTAGAATATCCAAAGTTATCAGTATGGGAATGAAGATGGGGGAAGATGAAGAGAAAAAGAATGGTAAGGAATTAATTGACAGGATAAATAAGCTAATAGAAGGCCAAGAAACTGTATGCATAATCTTAGAAGACCCATTAGGATACAGTGCGATTGCCTCGGATAAGGCCATAAAGGAATCATTAACAGAAGAAGAATTAAAGGATCTGAAATATGGAGATTCAGATTTTGAGATAATACCAAATAATTGTTAAGAAGGTCTCTGCCAGTTCCAGTGGACTATATTTCCTGATTCATCCATTTCTATATAACAGACGTATCGTGTAACTGATTGGTATTTCAAGTCCGTGGGCATGATTATTATGAATGTTTTATTCTCTTTTTTGATGGTTGCCTTTTCGAAAAATACCCTTACAAGTTCAGGATTTGTTGTTCCACACTCTACAGGTAAATTCTTACTTGCCTGATTGTTGACAAATTCCAAAGCTAAAAACATTGCGTACTCTTCATTTATTAGCTGATTCTGGTAGGTGCTCTGAAGCTTATACATAGAGTTTCTTGCATCGACTAATTGATCTCTTAACATATCGTTTCTCTTATTTAAGCTGTCATTTAGCTCTTTTAATGTTTGAGTTTCTTTAGTAAGAGATTGTACTTGTTTTTCAAGTTCAAATATGTAAGAATCTTTTGAGCCTAAACTGGTGTCTATTTGCCTATTGGCACCATAAAGTGAAAAAGAAGTTACTAAAACAACTGAGAGAAGAAGGGATAAAACAACTGAAACTTTAAACCAGTTGATATCTGGTTTGAAAGTAAAGTTCTTTCTTATTTTGTTGTCAATCTTCGTCGTTCTCTGTTTTTCTATTTCCAATATTTTCTTAGTTCCTTCGTTCACTGGCTCTCTAATTGGCTCAGGCTCAGTACGTCTTCTTAAAACTCTGTCGTGTTTTTCTTTATAAGCTTGATAAAATGTATTAGAACGAATCTCTGGAATATTGTAACTTGATGTTCTGTCGCTACTG
>LNGC01000279.1 GCA_001587715.1 Candidatus Methanofastidiosum methylothiophilum
TAGGAACTGGGTCAGCATTTGATTTATTTGGAAAACGTTATGTAGAAGATAAAGGGTATCTTTTACTTCATCAAACCAATAGAAACAAATTCTTTAGGATTTCTTTTGATACACATGGAAATTTAGCAATCTCACCAATATCTTTTTATACTGGAGCAAGTAATAATCCTAACTGGTATCAAGTAAATTATGGAGAATCAAGGTTCGCCGGAAGTCCTGGAGGGGTTGTTATTGACCTTACTACAAATCCAGCTAGTCGAGTAACACCTGATAGTGTATGCTTAGATTACTTTACAAATGATATTTACAAAGTAAATCAACCACTTTTCGAAATGCCAAGACTAGCTAGAATAGACAAAGATACTGGAGAAGTAAAAGAGTATATGCCAACTTTTTCTAGATGGCCAGTAAGTATCAGAGCCAAATGGGGGAATATACTATGTCTTGGAAAGCCAGAATACATTGTATACGGCGCAAAAGAAGATTTTGATTATTGGGTGCGATTAAATTCATATTTATTATTGAAAAAAGACGAAAATAAATTTACAAATATTTATGGGTTTCCTTCACCATACACAACAGAGATTAACCAAGATTCTGTAATTTGTTTGTATGATACAACAGGTCATGGATTATTTTATGACACGGTTGAAAATAAAATTACAGGGTTTGATGATACGCTTTATATTCAAGATTTACGGTATTTTAATACAGCTGCACCAATAGAAGCTTTATCAGGAACTTCTTATTTTCTAGTTGGGGCATGGGAAGGGAATATTCTTGTAGATAGAGGAACATTCGATGCTCATCAATACTCTATTATTGACACAATAAAATGTGAAACAACTAATAACGGGGATATTCCGTACATGTTTGTTGCGGGCTATGGTCATTTTTATCAAAAGGATAGAGTAGATTTTCCTAATTTTGCAGTATCTGAATTTATTGCTAGGGATGATAATAGACCAAATTCTACGATTACAGTTATAAGGTGTGACGATGAACTTTGAAACAGAGTTATATCAATTATTATCAAATGTAAAAACAATTATAAAGACACAACCATTATGTCTAGGTGGGTATAGTGGGGAAAATGGTGGGGGCGGTGGGCCACCAGCTGGATTTATAGGCCAATTACCACAAAATAGGATTACTTATGATACTACTGAAGCGGCAATCAGCGGAACTTCTACTGCCCCCAGTTTAGTAGATAACCTAGATCATATTCGGTATAGAATAAAGCTTCTAGAAGATTCTGGTGCTGGCGGGTTGACCATAAAAGATAGCGGAGAAACTATTGCTAGTTCTGTTGAAATACTTAATTTTCAAAACTTAAC
>LNGC01000280.1 GCA_001587715.1 Candidatus Methanofastidiosum methylothiophilum
GAGAATATTGGAAGCTTAAATTCTACTCCAGCGCTGTAATCTTCAGGCCCATGCCCTGGAGCTGTGTGGACACACCCAGTACCATCCTCTAATGTTACATAATTAGTAAGAATAATAGTATGTGCGTTTTTCTCTTTGAATTGTTTGTGTATTGGTACGTCATCATCAAGTATATGCCTATACTTAAGGCCCAATAGAGCCTCACCTTTTAAAGTTTCAATTATCTCGTAATCTTCAACTTCGAATAAGGTCATTAGTTTTTCTAAAAGCTCCTTTGCAACTATCCATACCTCATTTCCCGCTTTTACTCTGACATAATCGTATCTAGAATTTACAGCGACAGCGACGTTTGCCGGAATAGTCCATGGAGTTGTTGTCCATATAATAATATACTCGTTTTTTCTATCAACAATAGGGAATTTTACGTAAATTGAGTCATCTTCTACGTCTTTATATTCATCAGTTGACTCATAGCCAGAGAGTGGTGTTTCACATCGTGGACACCAAGCAACAGTGGCCTTGCCTTTATACAAAAGATTTTTTTCCCATGTTTTCTTAAAGAAATACCAAGAGGCCTCTATATATGAATTAGATAAGGTCATGTAAGGATTTTCAAAATCACCTATCATTCCAAACCTTTTGTAAAAATCAATCCATATTTTAAGGAATGATAAACCCCTTTCTTTACATGATTTTATGAAAATTTCTGTACCTATTTTTTCAATATCGCTCTTTGTTTTTGTGCCTAATAATTCTTCAATTTTTACCTCAATAGGAAGTCCATGCATATCAAATCCTGGTTGATGCCAAACATTATATCCATTCATTGATTTGTACTTCAGGACGGGATCTCTCAAAGCCCTTGTCCTAGCATGGCCTATATGTGGCATTCCATTCATGTATGGTGGCCCATCAAGAAAGAAAAATTTAGGGCCATTTGCTCTTAACTGCTTTAATTTGGCATAGATATCTATGTCTCCCCATTCCTCTAGTATTTTTGTTTCTATGGAAACAGGATTGTAGTCTTCAGGCACCTCAGAAACCATGAAGTCAATAACTATAGACGTTTTAAAGGTTTTTGGTGAGTTTAATCTTTTCTCTCAAGGACAAATTTTGGAACAGCATATTTTAATGGGTCAAAGTTTTCTATATTTTTTATTTCGACACACTTCATTGAAACTTTAGAATGAAGTGTGGAAGGGAGTCTTAATATTCTTTTAACGTCAACTGTTACTTTACCATCGACTAGAGATGCATTTATTTGTTCTATGTGGCCCAAAAAATCTTTTTTAGTTTTATCACCTATGCCTTTAATATCTAAATAATCAGCATGGCA
>LNGC01000281.1 GCA_001587715.1 Candidatus Methanofastidiosum methylothiophilum
AGGAGTGGTTGTCCACTCGGAGGGGAGCAGGGTGAGGATCGAGGGGATCGATCTGAAGGTTTGGCAGAGAGCATCGAATAAAATTAGGTAGCATAAAATTCTCAGAGAATTCTTCGCCTGATAGGATGCAAAATAAAATTCGTGCACGATCAGGTGAAAGAAAATGGCAAGAGCAAGAGTACACACAAATTGGAGCAAGTCACAGCTAAAGGTAGATCTGAATCCAATTTTAAAAAAATATGAAGATTATTTGAGGTATAATGGTTACCGAGAGTCTAGCGTATTGCGATATAGCCATTTGGTGAAAATTTATATCAAAAAAGCTAATAGCATAACGCCTAATTCTGAATGTGCTTTTAAATTTAGAGAAGGATTGCTCAAATCAAATTTTAGAAGCTCCACAATTAATCTCTATGGTGCAGCTTTAAAGCAATTTTACAGAATGCAAGGTGAAGATATCAGTTTTCCATTCTTACCTGTTGACAACAAATTGTCGTATTATCTTTCATCAGATGATATAATTAAAATACTAAGTGTGATTAAGAATTTAAAACATTATTGCATGATCTGTTTATCTTTTTATTGCCTGCTTCGAGCAAGTGATCTAGTGAATTTGGATGATAATGATGTGGATCTCAAGAATTTGAATTTAAGAATTAGGGGAGGTAAAGGTGGAAAAGATGCTATAATTCCTATCAATCCTGACTGTGCTGATTTATTGCGCCAATATCTTGAAATACGACCAAAGGTTGTTTTAGAAGATGGCAGCATACCATTTTTTCCTACTGATTATTATAATAGATGGGAACGAAGAGATCTTTATAGAATGTTTGTAGGGTATAAGAGAAAAGCGGGAATATCTATTCCTGGTGGAACTCACCTTTTGAGACACGCAGGAGCAACGATCCTATTGAAGAATGGGGCAGATTTGCTGACCGTAAAGACCCTGCTTCGCCATGCCTCAATATCGACCACGGAGAGATATCTTCATTTAACTCAAGAAAGCATAAGGCAAAAATACGAGAAGTATCTAGTTTTGTAACCACGGGAAGCTAAAAAATTAATTCAAATAGTTATATATTTAATATATTTTTATAAAATTTTATTTTTAATATAGATTTAATATACATTCGGTCCTATAATCTAATATTGTATAATCAAAATATAATCTAGAATTATACAAAAAATTAATATGGTGATTGAAAAATGGTAAAGAAAAATTATAGATTGAATGACAAGCAGCAACGCCGATTAGAAAAGCTAATGGAAGCACAGAAAATCGATTCAGAAGAGATAGATTATTTTGTTGATTCTATCCTTC
>LNGC01000282.1 GCA_001587715.1 Candidatus Methanofastidiosum methylothiophilum
ACATAGCATATGCCTATGATGTCCTAAAAAAGGAGGATTAGTTCTGCAATAGAGAGGGAATCTTAGAGGACCCTAAAAATAATTAGATATAGTACCAATGTGTACCAATTTTAACTTTATACAACGGTAGTGCAGTTCGTTGGTAAGGTATTCTAACATCTAAGCTACCATTTGAATTTTTTTCTTTCCAATAAACTGTTTGTATTCCTAATGCTAAAACTACAGCTATTGCACTTGCATAAGGTATGTATTTGCCAAGTTGATTTACTATACCTGCAGCAGCTGTTGCACCAGCTCCAACAATATATGACGCATCATTTTTAGAAAAGTAAATATGCACTCCACCTGTTAGTAACGTTCCATAAGTTTCAATGTAGCTACCGTCCCAAAAACTGCTTTTCATTGCAGAAATTGTTGATGCCACTGTTTCAACGTCAGTGACTTTTGCAGCAGATAGTGATTTACTGGTTACTAATTCTTCTTCATCTACAAAAGCAAAATTTATTCTATCAGGATTCTTACTATCTACCCACGAGACAACGTATCCAATTGATCCATCTTCTTTTTTAAAAGAGACGATTTTTTCACTGTCAGTTTCTTTAATCACGTTAACTTCTTTCAATGCTTTTGTTATCTCTTCTTCAGAAATTGATATTTTCTTAGAGATATCTATTGCATCAGCATATTCCTTATTTTCGGAAATGTCAGCCTTTGCACCCACAACTGGCACAAATAATGTCGCCAGCATCACTATCGTCATTAAAAGCGAAGTTACTTTAAGTCTTTGTAGTGCTTTCATTTTCTTACCTCATTTCAGTTATTCCTGAGGCAAGGCGACGTAAGTTTTAAGCAACATCAAAACAAACTATAACCTTGCCTTTGGGCAGTAGGGGGTTCAAGTGTTCCGTCAAGATCTCTGAACCCCTTACACAAAGCACAATATTTGTGATATGTTATATAGTTAACGTCTTTGCAAATCATTTTTGCACATGGGGAAAAAAATCACTCCTTCTTTTTCATTAATACTCAGATCGTGCAATAATATCTAAAACTATATTTATTGTATTCTTTGCGTAAATATTCATTCAGTGTCCACGGCATGCTAATTTTCTTGAAAATATTTAAGTTCCTATCTCTTTCCTCTGTGCATTAGCTCCATTATCTATTGACTATAGCACTTTTCATATATTCACGAATAAATGTGGCACTAACTTCTCTGATCTCCATGAAAGCACTAAAATAGTACCACACAGATAAACCACAGCACCATGAGCAAGATGACCCCTGCCATGCA
>LNGC01000283.1 GCA_001587715.1 Candidatus Methanofastidiosum methylothiophilum
TCAATATCAATTACTTGATAGTCAAACGTCTTGGATAACTCGTAGCCCATGTACCTCCCAAGTTTGTTTAATCCTTTTCTGAATTTTATCGGATCGGTATCTTTATCTCGAAGTTCATCAACAAGTTCTTGTATAGCCAAATTTTGCTTAAAAGAAATTACTCTATTATCTTTTTCAAGGTCTTCTATACCCATCTGCTACACCTATGAATGTAGCAAAAAATAGTATTTAAATGTTAGTGTCAAGGATCCGCCAAAGCTCATCCTGGTATACTCTTTCGTGACTTCTCTTTTCCTTTGTAATTTTTCCTATTATACTTGAATTAATACTTTCATTTTCTAGTGCTGTCATTATCTTTTCTGTTCTATCTTTTGGGCATATAATCATAAGCGCTCCAGAGGATATCAAAGCAAATGGATTTATTTTTAGGATATCACATATCGATTTAGTCTCGGGGTATAGATTTACCTTTTCAGGATAGAACTCAAATCCTTTTTTTGATGCATCGGCTATTTCGTGTAGCCCTCCCACTACCCCGCCTTCAGTTGGATCATGTAATGCAACTGCACCTAGAGATGATGCAATTAAAGCCTCTTTCACAACTGAAATTTGATTAATCATCCTCATTGCACTTTCTAAAATGCTATGATCAAGTGATTTTGATAGATTCTCATATTTTGATTCTGCTAAAATTGCTGTTCCTTCAATTCCAGCCCCTTTTGTTAGTAGTATGTCATCTCCTTCTCGTGCACCGCTAGTTGAAACATATCTATCGGTAAAGCCTATCATAGTTCCGGATAGAATAAGATCGGATACTTTAGAGGATATTTCAGTGTGGCCACCGATTATTGAGATACCTATCTCAGTTGCTGCCCGCTCTATGTCCTTTGATATTTTTTCTAATTCTTCTTCTGTTGTACCCTTTGGCATGATTATCGTAGAAAGGAAAAACATTGGCTTTGCGCCCATCGAGGCAACATCATTTGCACAGACATTTACTACATGAAAACCTGCATTTTTCCCGGCGCCTGTAATTGGATCTTGAGAAACGACCATTTTTTTAGAAAGCTTAGACACATCAATTACTGCTGCATCAATTCCAATGTTTGGCCCAACAAGAACTTCACTTTGTATACTCCCAAGGTAAGGAAACACCCTCTTTGAAAGTATGGAACCATCAACTTTGCCGTCGGGTAAGAATCTCATGAAGCCTCTATGCAATCTGTTTTAAAAAGGTTACCACTTAGAAAGCCTTATAAACTGCGTTAGGAAAGGTGCTCTACAGTCATTA
>LNGC01000284.1 GCA_001587715.1 Candidatus Methanofastidiosum methylothiophilum
GTGGGCCTTGCTCCCGGCAAGCATCTTCCCAAATACATGAGGTATGTAGTCCAAAGGGATTCCTGAAGCGTTATCTTCCATTATAACCCTATAGTGTTCCGGCCCGATTTCAGTAATATAAACTGAAATATCCGGAAAAAGCCTCGCTTCCTCACAAGCGTCAAGCGAATTTGTAACTCCTTCGTGAACAAGTGTTGTTAATGAACGTAATTTACCAGTATATCCTAACATTGCTGCATTCTTTTTAAAGAATTCAGAAACACTTTGCATTTTAAATGACTTAAATATTTCATCAGCATGTTTGACTTTCGTTTCTGACATCCAATTTCACCTATTGATAACTAGTATTTAATTCTTTATAAGTCTTGCTATAGCAAATTTTGGATTATTTTAAAATTTTAGATAATTTATTAGAAACTTCTTCTAAAGTAGAATTAACAAATATAGATTTCTTTTTATTATGTTCGCCTTTTACGATGGTGGCTTCTCCAAAAATGGCCTTAAAATACCCTTGAATCTCTTTATTCGCCTGGCCTTTCATGGCCGGAGAAGTTATTTTTAATCTTATTCGTTTGCTCCACTCGTTGTATTCAATGTTGAACTCACTTGAGTTTGCAACAACTTCTATGTCTATTAATGTGCCACCTCTGCTTTCTTTTAGAGCCTCTTTCATCGAACCACTCATTAGTTTTATAAACTCAATAAATTGAACTCTTAAAAAAGTAACTTAGAGGTTTTTATGGCAAAGATAACTTTTTTGGGTAGTGGCGGCGGAAGGTTCATGACCATTACTCAAAAGCGTGGAACTGGAGGATTCTATATTGAAGATAGGATCAATATTCATATAGACCCGGGTCCGGGGGCCCATCTTAGATCAATCCAGAATGGTCTTGATCCAAGAAAGACGGAGGCTCTTTTAATTTCTCACTGCCATACTGATCATTTCAACGATGTCCCGATAATGGTTGAAAGCATGACTGGGGGTATGTTGAAAAAAGAAGGCTATGTTGTTGGCAGCAAGAGTGTCATTGAAGGCAGGGATGAGTTTGCTTCGATTATTTTCCCATATTATCGAAAAAATCTGAAAGGGATCATATCTATGTCTCAAGGAGAAAGCATAGATATCAAAGGCCAAAAAATTCAAGCTTTAAGAGCAAAGCATTCAGACCCGTTTGGGGTAGGTTTTAAGATTTTTACAGATTCAGGCGCAATTTCGTATACTTCCGATACAGAGTATTTCAATGGCATGGAAGAT
>LNGC01000285.1 GCA_001587715.1 Candidatus Methanofastidiosum methylothiophilum
TGGAATTATTCAATAAAACTATTGTAATCGGAGTATTCCATGAATCAACAGATACAGCACACTGAAATCTTTAACCAGATATCCCTTCTTTATGAACTCTCTCTTTCGATAGGGAACTCACTTGATATAGTCGATAATTGTGATGCCTTTCTAAAAAAACTGATGTCAAGAAAAAGACTCACTTACGTTTCTGTCTGGATAAAGGATGAATATCTCTCTTTTACTGAGACAGAGACTGCCAGTCTGGTATATGCGAATCCTGAGTACTATATTATACGAAGGATAATTCCACTTTCACACCCAATATTTTCCGATATCTTAAATAAAAGCGTCCTTCATATAAATTCACAGGATAAAAGGTTCAAGGATTTTATTGCAGAAAAGAAATTCACAACAGGTTCATGTATTATTTATCCCCTTAAAAATTATGGTAGATTGAAACTCTATTGGACAAAAGAACTTGAAGATCCCGAATACACAGTTAACCAACTGAATAATGTCATATCCAAATTTGCGTTTTCACTTGAAGCCTGCCTTCTGCACAAAAGATCTTTGTGGGAAATGGAAGAAAAGAGAAAAGCACTTGAAGATAAAATCCTTGCAGAATCTTTAAACCGCACCAAAAGCGAATTTCTTGCTAATATGAGCCATGAACTGCGCACACCCCTTAATTCAATAATTGGCTTCTCAGATCTGCTTCTTACAGGAAGCTCTGGTGAACTGAATGATAAGCAGACACGATATGCAAGAAATATATCAAATAGTGGAAAAGATCTGCTAAATATAATCAACGATATTCTGGACCTGTCAAAGGTAGAAGCAGGTAAGATGATCCTTAATTATGAGGACGTATCCTTAAAGCAGACTGTTGATGAAATCGTAAAGACTCTCACACCCTTATCTTCTAAGAAAGATCAGTCATTAGAAACATCTCATATTGGAGATGTAGTTATACAGGCTGACAAGGGAAAACTAAAACAGATATTATTAAACCTCATTGGGAATGCTATAAAGTTTACACATTCTGGAGGATCTATTTACATCTCTTCTTATCTCAAAGATGACATGGCAAACATTCAGATAAAGGATACAGGAATTGGTATTTCTCCGGAAGACCAGAAAAAGTTGTTTGAGCCCTTTAAACAAGTTGATTCAAACCTCAGTAGAGAACACACTGGTACAGGACTTGGCCTTTCCCTTGTAAAGAAGTTGGTAGAACTACACAATGGTACAGT
>LNGC01000286.1 GCA_001587715.1 Candidatus Methanofastidiosum methylothiophilum
CTTCTTGGCTCGCTGTCCGGAGGGTAGGGATGAAGGTGTTCGAATTGCCCTTGACAGGTCGGTCACTCATATCAGCTTGACCTTTTTTTCGATCCGCTTAAGAACTTCATTAGCATTTACTGATGTTATATATATATTAGCTATTTTCTGTTCTGTACACTTCATTAAAGACAATAGCTTTCTTGATTGAAAATTAAAGTTTTCGTGCTCAAATACTTCTGTATCCAGAAAAACTAAAAGGTTTTCGTTATCTTTCACCGAATGCTCCTCAGCGCGAAGCGTCCATCTAACATACGCTTGACCTGTAATCCGAGACTGGCGTGGGGTTTGCACGATCTTACCTAGCAAACCCCATGACAGGCCGGATTATCAGGTCGAAGCGATTGTTAGGCGTATGCTTTTCCCATTGATAAGTAATTCATTATTATTTATGAAAAAATAGCGGCTTAATATCAACTGACATTGCTGCCTCTATATCTTCTTTTTTAAATAGGTGATAGCTTACTATGTATTTCGTGCATTTGCTTACAATTAAATCTGGATGTTCTTTCTTAATATCATCAATGACAGATTTATGATAAGGTGTATTATATAGCTCATTAGGATCTAATGCTCTCCATACAAGCCCTTGATAAGCTTCACACTCAACTTTTGATATTGCATATGTATGCTGATCAGGCTCTAATCCCGATTTTAATAATTCATCTTGTTCTTTTTCTTTCCAAGAAATAATCGTATTTATCAAATCATCGCGTAATGCTTTTGCTATTTTTCTTCTATAATTTCTGATTTTTGCTGTGTTATAAATATTATGCTTTTCAGTCATGTTCTCAACCTTATACAAAATACTTAATGTTCTATACGATCATCATATTAAAAGGTTACTCCACTTGCATTACCGCCTGCATAAAAGGCTAAAAGCCTATCAAGATCATCAATACTTATTCCAAGAGCTTCAGATAATTCATAGAAGGTAAACATACGATCTTCCTCTTCATCAAGGCATGTAATACGCTGATTTATATATTCTTCAAGCCTATGTATCTTTTCAATATCATCTTGAAATTTATACATTTTTTTTGAATTATGACCTTTTGGCGAATTTAGTGGAATGTGAATAGGTTTCTTTTTTATTTTGCCCTCGTAGAACAACTACTCAATCTTACAATCTATTAAGTCGGCTCTGAATATAGATAAATACAAATATGAAAAGCGCGCTTCAGCGCGTCCGC
>LNGC01000287.1 GCA_001587715.1 Candidatus Methanofastidiosum methylothiophilum
CTAAGCTTCCTATTCATAAACACCATTTTGGAAAAGAATATTTAAATCTTTCTAAAAAGATTAAACTATCGTCTATAATCTATAACAATTACTGTATATAACGATGATAATTAATAATTAATTATCAGTTTTTACAAATATTTATATAGATATTTTTTTAATATTAGTAGAAACAAGTGGTATTATGAGCAAAAATATTATTGCAATCCTTGGCATACTTGTCCTTATTTTTGGGGCGACATCTTATTTGATGTTCACCGAGAACAAGGACTTGAAAGCTGATATTGAGACACTTACTACGGAAAAAAATATCGTCACAGAGGAGAGGGATTCTCTAAAAACAGAGATGGAAACTATGATCCCAGTTTCAGAAAAAAACGCATTGAAACTAGTAGATGCTTATATTTGGGAAAATGGGCAGAAAATAGCAGGCACAAAGTCATATTCATTTCACCCTTACAGCCCAACATACAAGATAAATGATAAAGACACTTTTTACGAAATAGAAGTTTTGAGGGGAATTGGAAAACTTGAGGGTAATAATCTTACCGTTAGCTACCACGCCTTAAAATTTGAAGTAAGCAAAAATACTGGAGAAGTTACTTACAAGGGCATGGCGGAATCTGCTTTCCCAAGCACCTTTTACATAAGAGTTTCTTAAGGATGACCCTGGAATAATATATTGAGACAATTTATACAATAAGTTTTCTTTTTTTCATCTATATCGTAGATATCTTTAGAAATATTCATCGAGCACCCCGGGGTCTTGCAGTGGTCAAGCCCAAGAGTATGTCCAAGTTCATGCATGGCTTCTTTTAATGCTCGTTCCTTAATGAGAAAACTGCTCTTGAAGTGATTTTCTAGGGGGGCTGTTGATATAATTGCTATTTCTTTACCAACTTCAGCTTCTCCGAATAAGGTCCCTGTAAAGCCTTGCTTGAATATTTCAACATCCACGATAACTAATACCTTTATTAGCGCATCTAACTTTCCTACCTTTTTTAATGACTCTTCTCGTTTTCTCTGCCCATAAGCAAATAAGGTATGCGTGTTATACTTTCCAATATGGGACGTGTATGCGCCACTTGGGATATGATCAATTTCAATGCTGCTTCCTGAATTAGAAAAAAAACAAGTTGCCTTTATCCCAAGTTCCCAAAGAAGATTTTGTAATTCTTTCTGAAACTCTAAGAGAAATTTCCTTTCAAAGTTACCAGCGGCAGCTAT
>LNGC01000288.1 GCA_001587715.1 Candidatus Methanofastidiosum methylothiophilum
TTATTTTACAAAATAACCGAAACATTTATATAGTATTGACAACAACTTATATATAGAAATACAAAACAGGTGAAAAAGATGATAAATAAAAACGGATACGATTTTGAGATAAAAGTTGAAACTGCAGAAATAGATCAAGAAAAATCAGAAGAAAGAAGTGAAGAACTTAGCTATAACGTAGAAATAGTACACTTCTACATAACAGTGACAGAAGTCACTAAAGATGCACGATATAACTATGAAATAATAGGAAACATTGAATACGATGAATACGGACAAGACGAGATTGAATTTGATGACGGCTCACAATACAGGAGTTACGTAACTCTTGTAGGTGGAGACGTACAGGATAGGGAATTCAACGCAGCGGTGAAAGACTTTTTCAGTGAAGATTGCGACGTAGGTTCATTAGTCTATGATAATCTTTCTGATGAAGATATAGCGAAAATAGAAAAATTACAAAATTAATATTTTTTTCTTCAGAATCAATAAAAAACTATTAGAAGGTGAAAAAAATGGAAACAAAAAGTTATACTCATTCGAGAGTTGTAAGTGACTATGAATGTGAAAGTAGAACATTAGAAAGTAATGAAATCTGTCAAATAGAAGCTGAAGAACATGATGAAAAACTTTTCGAGGAAATAACCGCTACGTTCGGGGATGGTTGGACTCTAGAATACGATAATAACCAATCAGGAACTACCTGTTACGCCCAATTTCTTTTAGCGGATGATGCTTGGGCAGATATAAGTATCAGTTTCTATAGAGACGGTTCAGTGTATAATGATGCACAAACTTTCTACTATGAAGCAGCGTCTATTGAAGAATTTAGAGCTGAAGTACAAGAGCTTTATGATCAATATGTTCATAAAATCTTAACATTACTCGCTGAGAGAGTTAAAGATAAAGAATTTGATACTGTTGATGTGTCTTATGAACTATCTGAAATCTTTGATTTCGATCTAGACAATGAAGATGATGATGATAGAAGAATGATCAAAGCAGTGATTCAAAATCTTGATGATGACATTATAGAAGAACTCGATACATATGAATACTTAGAAAAAGATTCAGTTTACATGAAATCCTTAAAATTATGATGATGTTTGAAGCAGACAATTATAGATAGATTTAGCCGCTCATAAGAGGTGTAAAAGATGAGGATAAAAGTATATGGAAACGAAATTGATAAGAAAAAACTGAAAAAATTATTAATTAAAGGTAGTT
>LNGC01000289.1 GCA_001587715.1 Candidatus Methanofastidiosum methylothiophilum
GGTGGTTTATGAATTGACTGGTCGGCTGGAGGATTTAAGGGATCTATTACAAGAAAAGCTACCTAGTATTGTTGAGGAATTAAAAACAACCTCACCTATTAAAAATGAAAGGGATGGGTATATTGTCAACTAGCTATCTTTTAGGAATCAAAGGCGAATATAAACTGATCAGGGTTAGTGATTTACTAAAAAGTCCCTTAAATATACGGCAACGCCTTGAATCAAAAGACTTACAGGAATTGTTGGAGGATATAAAAGCTAACGGATTAACTTATCCGCTTATCGTTCACAAGAAAAACAAATCTTATTACGAGATAATTGATGGGCATAGGAGACTCATGGTAGCGAAAATGCTTGGTTGGGAAACTGTAATGTGCTGGGTAAGCGATTATACATTATCAACTGAACAAATTCTTACCATTATGAGATCAAGCGAAATCAAAAAGGCGTGGACGGAATATGACCTGGCAAAATATTATTCAATGGTTTTCGCCAACTCCGATTCAATGACTTCTGCGGCTGAAAAAGTTCATAAATCTGTTCAGAAATTTAGAGAATATTGTGCCGTTGGTGATTTACCCGAAAAAACATTATCGGTTGCCATTAATCACGGAGTTCCTTTTAATTATACTGTCTTTTTGGCGGACAAGGTTGCTTCCAATGCCCTATGTAAGCACATATCTTGTAAAAAAGAAGAAATCGTTGATGCTCTATTAAGGAAAATAATAGCTAAGAAAATAACCTCTATGACAGATTTTAGGGTATGTGTTAAAAGTTTTCCGTTTATTAAGGCTGATGATTTAAAGTTTTGGATTTTTAGCGATCAGGATTTATTGGTTTTGCAAGCCATGACTGATAATTTGACTGGTCAAGAAAATAAAAAAGTAAAATCTATCATTCATTCTATCGCCATGACAGAACATATATACAGGGAATCCAGCAATATAAGCATTGATGGAATAAACCGTATCAGAGAACAACTTAACGCTTTTCTGAAAGTACTTAAAAGGGATGCAAATAAGCTTAACAGTAGAGCAAGAAAAGAAGAGAAAGACTTAAAAACAAGCTAAAAAAATAACCGCAAACGCAGCTGTCCAATAATTATTTTACCATGCCGGAAAGTGATTTTCAATAGTCACTTTCTGGAACCTTGATTAAATAAATTAAAAGGAGGCAAAACAATGTTCTGCAAATACTGCGGCCAGGAAGTAAACAACGATCAC
>LNGC01000290.1 GCA_001587715.1 Candidatus Methanofastidiosum methylothiophilum
ACCGATTGATATATCTTTAGATAAGAATGACTTAGAGGAATCTGCGCCATCAGAGTTTAATGAAAGCCAGAAAGATGCATTCGTCAGAATCGAAGCTCAATCCGTAAATATTGAAAACGATAAGCTTGTATTCTATTATACGTTGTCGGAGCCTTTTGGTCAAAGGATAGATCTTGACCTGTATGTGTTTGGCTATAGGGGTGATAAGGAATTCTCAGAAATGCCAAAGATAAACGTTGAGGTCAATCTAAAGGGATATTCAATTTATGATCAAAAAAAATCTATTTCGAATATTGGAATAGAAGTTAATAAAACACCTACAGAGATTACTGTTAAAGTTCCAATCAAAGACCTAGGAGATCCGGAAAAGGTAATATTTAGTGCAACAACTTCAACAGGGCTCCTTTCACTCGATTCAATGCCATGGAGAATTGTTATTCTGAATAAGGAATGAAAATGACTAGCGATAACAGACTTGAATCAATTGACGAGTTCAGAGGATTTGCCATATTCATGATGGTAATCATCAACTTCCTTGCCAGAGCAAATAATATACCTTCATGCCTAAAACATGCCGCTGACATTGGATTTACAGTTGCAGACATAGTTGCGCCCATGTTTATCTTTGCAATTGGCCTTACCTATGGTTTGTCATTTAGAAAGCGTGTTGAACGAACTGGTCAAGGGAAAACATATAGTCATTTCTTTACAAGGTATATGGCAATTTCAGGAATAGGATTCTTCTTGACGTCCTTTGGGAATCTAACTGGCACATACGAGAACAGCTCAAACTGGGGACTTTTACAAGCAATTGGGGCAGCAGGTCTGTTTACCCTATTATTCATTAAGTTTTCAACTAAAATAAGGGCTATAGTTGGAGTTTTATTATTAATCTTTTACCAGTTCATGCTTGATCAGTTATGGCTTCAAACTATACTTAGTTCCTCGCATGGAGGAGTTTATGGTTCTTTAGCTTGGGGGGCTATGTTATTGTTAGGAACAGTATTTGCGGATTTATATCATTCTCAAAACATTAATAATAAAAGATTTTTATTCGTGGCAATAATGGTTTTTTTAATTAGTTTATTCTTGTTATTTTTTATCCCTATAAGTAAAAATAGAGTTTCATTCAGCTATGTTTTAGTGACCTTAAGCTTAAGTGCATTAATTTTTGAGATTTTTGATTTTTCGATTAAAAAATA
>LNGC01000291.1 GCA_001587715.1 Candidatus Methanofastidiosum methylothiophilum
ACTTGAGCCGCGCCTAAGATATGTCCTGCATCATAAAAAGTAAGAGATATGTCTTCATTTATGTAAACTTTTTCTTCGTAGTTAAGAGCCACCGCCCGATTAATTTCTTTTCGTATATCTTCGTGATAATAAGGTGGTTTTTCTCCCTGAAGCTCTTGGACTTTGATAAAGTCTTTCTGAATCAATAAAGCTAGATCCAAAGTTGGCCTAGTAAAATAAATGGGGCCATTATAACCCACAGAATAAAGATAAGGAGCGTAACCACAGTGGTCAAGATGTGCGTGAGATATTATAACAGCTTCTATTGCAGAAACATTAACATCAGAAAAATCCGGGTAAGTTCCTTCACCGGATAGTTTTACTCCGCAATCTATAATGAACAATCTTCCATCAATGTTAACTTCAACACAAGATCTTCCGACCTCACCAGCAGCACCTAACCATCTAATCTTCATAAACGCTCAAAAGTAACAAACTTTAAAAGTTTTACCCGAAAATAAGTAACATGGAACTTCAATACCATATTAAATGCAATGAAGGTGACATATTTCCTTTCGTGATTATGCCAGGAGACCCAAAAAGGGTCAATTTGATTGGAAGCTTTATGGAAGATGTTAATAAAATTTCGTCCAATAGAGAATATACTACTATTTCTGGATATTACAAAGGCGTGGGGATAAGTGTCACATCAACTGGGATTGGTGCACCTTCAACTTCGATTGCAATAGAAGAGCTTGCAAGAATTGGTGCAAAGACTTTGATTAGAGTTGGGAGCACCGGGGCATTGGAGGAAAATATAAAATGTGGAGATTTAATAATAAACACAGCTTCAGTCAGGTATGACGGCGCAACAAAAGATTATGTCAATCCATTTTACCCCGCAGTTGCGTCCTATGAAGTTATTCTTGCTTTAATAGAGGCTTGTGAAAAATTACAATATAAATATCACGTTGGGATTGGCGCCAGTAGAGATACATTTTATGGTGGGCAGGAGAGACCTTCTTTTGGGGATTACCATCAGTCTTTCATGGACAACTTGATAGATGACTTAGAAAAAGCCAAAGTGTTAAATTTGGAGATGGAGGCATCTACTGTCTTTACACTATCAAGTCTTTTTGGACTTAGAGCAGGGGCGATACTTGCTGTATTTGGGAATCGTAAGACTCAAGAGTTTGAAGTCAAAGGA
>LNGC01000292.1 GCA_001587715.1 Candidatus Methanofastidiosum methylothiophilum
GCTTCAAATGAGAATGTGCAGTCAAATAACGAACATGAAGTACCTGTAAGCAACATCACTCAAACAGAAGATGATCAAAAGGCAGGAGCGCAATCATCATCCAGTATGTGGATGATAATAGCCGCCATCCTTGTGATAGGATTTGCTATAGTAAGTTACACACATTTGAAGAAAGAAAAGTAAAGATATTTTTGTTCCCTGCACTTATAGTGCAGGTTTTTTTCTATTTTACCCTTTTTTACCCTTCACATGACCCACGCCGAGCCTATATTTTGACTATTACAAATCTCATCATTATGAGTATTAACATATTCAATATATTCACCATGTTTAAATATGCGAAGATCTGACTTCTGTCTGTCTTACAGAGAAAAAGACGCAGTGGTACAAAACAGAGAATTTGTTGTGTATTGGGAAAATATTTAGAGAAGGATGACAAAATGAAGATATTCGCAGCATTGCTGGTTCTAATCGTTTTTTGTACGGGTGTTCAGGCATACTCTGTTCCTCCAATGAACATTACTAACACTACTCAGCAGGTAGTTATTGATGAGACTGAAGCTGCAGAAATTCCAATTTCAGAAAATGAGAAGGTTCTGGAACTGGATGCAAGATCTCATCCTGTAGAAACTGAACCAATTATGATAACAACTGCAATCACTAATTCTATTATCGGACAGAACAGCGAATCTAATATTAAATCAGTAAACTCTGTGAACAACAAAGGCTCTTATGCAGTATTAGGAATTGCGCTGATACTGCTGACCCTGATTGCAGTATCAATCCATAACATAAGAAAGTAAAGATAATACAAAACAGGTACCTACAAAACTAGAGGGATAGGTGCCTGACTTTCTAATTAGGTCTTTGAGAATTTTATATGCATATTTCTTTTTAGTTTTCAGTTATAGTGCTTGCATCGAGTTATTCATTTTTTGTTGAAAAGAATAATAAAGAAGAGTTCAAGGATAAAGAATAATTCAACGTGAAAACTGTAGGTCACATTTCGTATCCTCAAAGTATTCACCTTGAGCTTTGCCCCCAACAATAGTTTTTATTCTGTTTGGCTTAAAACAAATAGGACATCTACGAACGATTTCATGATTTTTAAGGATTACGAAAAACTCGTTCCTACAATGGTAACACTTTACTACTGTACTCATAAGTAGCCCTCTAGTATAGAGG
>LNGC01000293.1 GCA_001587715.1 Candidatus Methanofastidiosum methylothiophilum
AATTTCCCCGCACGTTTCATATACGCCATTATTATAAACTAATAGCTGCCCATTCTCTGCAAAATATATTATTGAGTGTCGGGCATTTATCCAATCGGCCGCTATATCATGATTAATCCCGCTAAATCTTCCAAATTTAGCTTCTATTGCACCTGCATCAATTGGATCATATTCTTTAAATTCCGGCTTGGGTAGTGGTGCACCTTCTGCATATGTGCACGTTGCGGATTCTGTCATTAAATCACCTCTAAACGTGCAATGGTTCGCCGCTTAATGATGATTTGTTGGCCCGCATCACCTCTCAAATATAAATATGCGTCGTCATAATCTTCTAGGACTCCCCAGAAATTACCGCCTCGTTCGATTTGTCCACTAATACCTTTTCCAATGCTTTCCTCAGATGGAAAGCTATATCTACCATTACTTACATTACTCATCTGTATCACTTACTCCAAAATCAGGGTTAAGGTTCGCCTAAACCAAAAACCCAAACTTTTATTTATTTTCTTTTATTCAATTCCTATCATTCAATTATCTTCAATCCAAAGTTCTATTTCATGGCCGGGATAATGTGTACGATCAGCCTCGATACATACAAAAATATCATGATTGATAAGTATCTGCATTTTATCAATGAAATTTTGATCTATCGTTATACTATTAATCCTACTAATAACATCTAAATCGCCGCCAGATTCTTCTAATTCTACATGGTCAAGAAATTCACTATTATAGGACCACGGTGATTTATCACCATACTTATCCTTACTATGAAATTCTATTAAACCAGCTTCTTCTAATGCCTCCGCTAATTCAGGATGACCAGCAAAGTTATTAACTGGATTAGGTTTAGTTTCTGCGGTTTCTTCGTTTATCCTGCTCATAACTGCTGATAATATCATACTTGCATTTCCAACTTTTTTAAGCTGGTTGTATATACCGGCAGCTAGCACAATATTCTTTTCATTGTTTCCTAATATATTTATCCAATTTGGATTCTTCATATTATCACATCTCTCATTTTTTTATTCATCAACTATAATAGTATCTTTATTTAATACCCATATATCCGTTAAGAATTTAGCGGCGAATTCTGTCATTTAATCCGCCTCAAGATGCTTTATTTCTGATAGTTTATCAATGAAAAGCGCACCCTTACTATTTTCAAAGAT
>LNGC01000294.1 GCA_001587715.1 Candidatus Methanofastidiosum methylothiophilum
TGTTAACATAAATGATCTAGTTGAACCAACTGAAGGATTCACAGGTGCCGATATCAAATCACTTGTAAGGGAAGCTGGACTCAATGCGATAAGAAAAGGCCTAGATAAGACTGAATATGTAACTAATGAAGACTTCAAAGAAGCACTTGCAAAAGTTAAATCTTCAAAAAAATAATTTTCTTTTTTAGATAAATTAAAATAGTATAAAATTAATATAATTAGCATGAGGGAGGCACTCTTTTATAAAAAAGAAAAGGAGGGCATAAGATGCCTATTGTGCCCACATGCATGCCTCATAGCTCCAAATGAGAGAGGTAAATGCAGAACCAGAATAAATTTAGAAGGAAAATTGAATACTCTTGTATATGGAGAAAGTGACTCAGAGAAACTATATTTCCATGTAGATCCAATAGAAAAAAAACCTCTTTATCATTTTTATCCTGGTTCGTACTCACTTTCATTTGGAACTCCTGGGTGCAATCTATCCTGTGAAAACTGTCAAAATTACACCCTTTCCCAGTCAAGGCCAGATGATATAAAAGATCATTTCTTAAAACCTATAAAAATAGTCGAGCTAGCAAAAGCACATGATTGTAAGTCTATTTCATACACCTACACAGAACCAACAATATTTTACGAGTATCTAATGGAAACTTCAAAGATAGCTAAAGAAAGTGATATCAAAAATGTCTGGGTTACAAATGGATTCATTAATCCAAAACCTCTGAGAGAAGCACTCCCATATATTGATGCAATGAATATAGATCTTAAGGCATTTTCAGATGAGTTTTACCAAAACATATGCGGGGGAAGACTAAAACCTGTCCTTGAAACAATTAAAGCCGCATTTAGAGAAACACACGTCGAAATAACAAATTTATTGATCCCAACTTTAAATGATTCTGATGAGGATATAGAAAAATTGGTAGATTTCATCTCAGAGTTAAGTGTTGAAATCCCTTTACACTTTTCTGCATACCGGCCAATGTACAAAATGGAGATAAAATCTACTCCTAATGCCACACTTTTCAAGGCAAAAGAAATAGCTGAAAAAAAACTAGAATATGTTTACCTTGGCAATATACTTGCAAATAATGATACGTTTTGTCCTAACTGTAAGAACGTTGTTATCAAAAGAACTTTTGGCGTAAAAAATT
>LNGC01000295.1 GCA_001587715.1 Candidatus Methanofastidiosum methylothiophilum
TGCTATCAGTAATTATTTCTTTGATTGAAAAATATGTCAATCAGAAATAAGTCGCGCAAATGCAGGTAACAGGATGGGCGATTACCCGCAAAAAAACGGAAAGAATAAACTTTGAAAGATGAAAAAACAAATATAGCAGAAAACATAAAAACCACTACCGATAATTTTAGTCGGGTAGAGGTGCAAGTTATGCTTTTTGTTGTGGACAATGGAGAAACCTCTTGAAAATACTAAACCTTTACGCTGGGATTGGTGGCAATAGAAAGCTTTGGGAAGATGTGGAAGTAACCGCAGTAGAACTTAACCCTAAAATAGCAGAAATATATCAAAGACACTTCCCGAATGACAAATTGGTAGTGGGAGACGCACATCAGTATTTATTAGAACATTTCAGGGAATACGATTTTATATGGGCATCCCCACCTTGCCCGACACATTCAAGATTCAAGTTTTTACATAATGCAGAAACGGAAGGATTACCACAAAAGTTTGAATACCCGGATATGACACTATACCAAGAAATTATACATCTATCAACTTGGTATAAAGGGCTGTATTGTGTGGAGAATGTAATAAGTTATTATAAACCATTGATACCACCTATCGAGAGTAATTCACATTATTTTTGGACAAACTTTTACTTTAGACCATTCCCAAATATGAAACGAGGTATAAGAGGGGAGGAACAACAATTTAGAAAGGGCAAGGTGGGATTTGATTTAGAAGGACTGAATCTTCCCAAAGCTTTTGAGAAAAAAATAATAAACAATTGTGTAGAACCAGAGGTAGGTAAATATATTTTAGACGTTGCACGTAATTCTTTGCCACCAATACAGGAAGGCTTATTTACGGAAGAATAAATATTGCCAAGTTATATGCCGTTTAATACTGTTGTGAATACTATAATAACAGGAGATGCAGAAGCCAAATTGCAGTCATTAGAATCGGAAACGGTGCATTTAGTATTTACATCGCCACCTTATAACGTAGGTGTGAACTATGATATTTATAATGATAAACTTCCATTTAATGAATACTTGGATAAATTAGGAAAAATATTTACAGAGTGCATAAGAGTTTTAGTGAAGGGCGGACATTTATTGATTCAGATAGCCAACACGGGCAGACAGCCGTACACACCATTAACGGATTATA
>LNGC01000296.1 GCA_001587715.1 Candidatus Methanofastidiosum methylothiophilum
CCACTGGAAAAGTGATATAAATATTGTTTGTCCCCTTTGGCTCAACAAAGACTGATTTTTCAAATTCTATCAGTAAGTATGGGGTCACTTGATTACGAATTTTGTGGGCTTCAATAGGATTTATGATAATGCCGCAGTCCTTTGTCAACAGTATTTTCTCTATAGAATCATTAAGGATAGTTCTTTCATAGTGAAGATTATTACCATCTTTTTTTATTTGAAGATGTATCCCGTCTTTTGATATTCTAAGAGGGTTTAGAGGAGATTTGTAATATCCATACATGGCTATTGGCTATTGTATATTTTCCTTTATGAGTTTTACCCCAAAATTAATCTTCAGGCTCCATAAGATTTCCTAAAGTCGAAGGGATTAGTTCAGTTAATGCAGGATGTATATGAATCCCCTTAAAAATCGCCCTGATATCCATGTTGTTGGCCATTACATTGATTACTTCTTGGATTAAAATTGAAGCATAAGGCCCAATTATATGGAATCCCAAAATTTTATTTGTTTCTTGATCAACGATCGCTTTGGCAAAAGTTTTATCTTCTAACATTGCAATCCCTTTTGCAACACTGTTATAATTTGCATATCCCACTAGTATTTTGTGATTCTTTTTTGCCTCACTTTCATTCATCCCGACAGATGCAATTTCTGGATATGAGAAAACTGCATGAGGTATCGCAGTATAATCCATTGGTATTTTTTTTTCATGGAGGCTATTGTGCCAAGCATAAGATGCTTCCTTATTAGCCGAATGTCTAAACATATATTTTCCTATAACGTCACCAAAAGCCCATATGTTTTCCTTTGATGTTTCTAGGTACTCATTTACCTTTATGTATCCTCTAGAGTCCGTTTCTACTCCTGTATTCCCAACTTTTAGTAAATCAGAATTGGGTATTCTCCCACCCGCAACTAATACTTTTTCGGATGTAACTTCAATAGTTTTACCTGAAGTTCTGTCTTTTCCTATAACTTTAACTAAACTACCATCCGTTACAACTTCTATCACTTCAGTGTTTGTGTATATCTTCATCCTCTTTGACATTTCTTTAAGAAGTAGCTCTGAAACTTCAGGCTCTTCATTTGCAACAAGCCTTGAATTTCTTTGAATTATTGTAACATCACTTCCCATT
>LNGC01000297.1 GCA_001587715.1 Candidatus Methanofastidiosum methylothiophilum
TTGTGATTTTATGGTATATGTATTATCAAGATAATCGTCGTCATCTATTTGTCCGAGTGAAAGACGGGATATCCAGATTTCGGGGGCTATATCTCCGGAAAAGGAGTCGAAAATAGAGTCGCCGTCTGTATCTTTATATACGCCGTTCAGGTCTCCAAAAAAGAGGTCTGACGGCCATTCAGAGTGGTTGCCCCAATTCAGGTCATTTTCGTGTTCATAGAATGCAACAGCCAGGTCGCCGACGAACATAACACCTTCCAAGTTAGAAGAATTGGAAATTATCCAATTACGTAAATCGGCCGGATTGCCGGAAGACAGGACATAAATGTAAACGGCATAATTCTGATAAGCCATATCGAGGGCGTATCGGTCGAAAAGCGGAGCGAGATCGGAATCGTCTGTATAATACTGCTTCTCAACAATAAGGAAAACTTTCTCGCTCGATCCGAGGGGGTTGTAATCCTTCTCATAAGAAATATCAAGCGAACCATAGGGATAACGAGACTGGTAATAAGCCGCGTCTCCGGTGGATTTTAAAGAATTGAGATACATTTCCTTTTCACGGTCGTTTAATTTGTTATAAACGGAGTAATTGAGCTTTGTATCGCCGGAATAAGTAGAGATAGAAATAATAATTAAAACAAGTGTGATAATAAGTATTTTTCTCATTTTAAATCCTCCTCAAGTTTAGAAATTGAATAATTGCACTGAAAGC
The DNA here is from genome assembly GCA_001587715.1 of Candidatus Methanofastidiosum methylothiophilum. Lineage (GTDB taxonomy): Archaea > Methanobacteriota_B > Thermococci > Methanofastidiosales > Methanofastidiosaceae > Methanofastidiosum. The sequence goes on from LNGC01000297.1 coordinate 716, forward strand.
AGTCTAAACATTTAGATATATTAAAAGCCTCGTTAAACATTAAAATCAATATATCAAATAGTACTACATTTTCAAGATTTATTAGAATATTTACACCGCTGATAGTTACGGCATTATTGAATTGCCGTAGTATTTATTGATATTTATAAAGCTGCCTAAGCAACAGGCTATTTCACTCGGCGTTCAGTAAAATAATGCTGCAATAATGCCAATGGAATATCGTAATCTTCTAAAATAACAACATACGGATCATCGACGTTTTTTTTATAAAGAGCCAATCCGTTATAATGCAGAGTATATGAAAAAAGATCACGGAAAGGGATAACGAAGCCTTTTTTTCCGCCGGTATATCCAACCCGTAGATTGGTGATCCAAAAAATCCCGGAATCCGTATATTCAGTTTCCTCG
>LNGC01000298.1 GCA_001587715.1 Candidatus Methanofastidiosum methylothiophilum
CCCATCCTGTAGCAGCAGGAGAACTTGCTTTCTCTTCTCTGACATGAACAGAACATCACATAGTGATTTATTCATTTACAGTACATCCTATAATACAACGCATTTCTGGTGATAAACATTTGACTAATATAACTGTTGGCCATCCAAATGAATTAGATCAAGTTGAAGATAATTAATTGAAGTTATAATTATCGAAATTTGAAAAGCTTCCTCTTCACTTTCATATTCAAGTTAAACTCTCTTCCCTCAATCTATCTTTTATTAATTAAATGTACTCCCGTATTTAATTCCAATCTCTCTGGCATCATCAGGACTTAAATCAAGAATCTGCTTGCTTAACTTCCAAATATCGCAATATTGTTTCAACTCTTTTACTTTCCAATTCCTGCATTTCAACCTTATTGGCTTCCTTCCCCATCTCAATACTATTTTATCATGCACATGTTTTCTTTCCGAAACTCCAATTTTCCATCAAACTTAGATTAAAGATGATTGGCATACTGCCATATTGTTCTACTCAATGTCTCGAAGTAATGAGAAAATGGCTTCAATAACTATTTATTTAAAATTATCTTCACTAATATGAGGGGCAAAGAGGAATTCAACAGATAAGGGGGGTCTGTACTAATATTTTTATAATTTTTAGTTTAAACCTTCTGGAAGGTATTTTATGAATGATGATATAAAATCAAAACATCCGAGGGACATATTTAATGAATTGAAATGGAAAGAAGATATGGGCATAAACGAATGCAGCATAGAGTATATCCATAGGGGTGTGCCTGGAAATACAAAAACAATATCCGGAGAGGATATAGTAGGCATTGGACACTCATTCTTAACATTTTATCCAGATACTATGATACCATATCATAGAATACTTCAAATTAAGTACAAAGGGAAAACGATCTACGAAAAGGCTGCACAAAAACATGTTTAATCTGTAAACTTTTCTAGAACTAATCCATTCACAAATAGTAGTTCGCGAATTTCAGTTCCAATTCATATAACTTACATCATACGACACATATATATGATACTTTCCTGCGCATGTATTTTCAATCGCGAATCAGCATAGAGATTATCTAAAGAAGAAAAATTAGAAGCT
>LNGC01000299.1 GCA_001587715.1 Candidatus Methanofastidiosum methylothiophilum
AAGGAGCATCTGAAATTTACTGGGGAGAGATAATTACCTATACAATAACCTTCAAAAATGAAGGTGGAGATGCAAAGAATGTTAGAATTGCAGATTCAATTCCACCTAACACTGAATTTATAGATGCTTCAGAAGGTTATGAGTATAATCAATATCAAAGAGTTGTTTCATGGTTATTTGAAGAGGTAAAAGAAGGCGAAGAGATAACTCTTTGGGTTAAGATAAAAGTATTAGGAAATTGTGGTGATTATATAACAAATAGAGTATCAATTATTGCTCAAAATTGGGATGGATATCAAGAGTCTGAGGTAAAAACAAAAATAAATTGTATTCAAGTTTATCATCATAACTTCTTCTCAGGATATCCTGATGGAACATTTAAACCAGAAAATAATATAACAAGAGCAGAGGTTGCATCTTCTGTTGCAAGAGCATTAGGGCTAAAGTGGCTTGAATATGGAGTTGATATAAATGAGATTCACTTCCCAGATGTTAAACCTAACTTCTGGGGTTATGGTCATATAGAGGCAAGTTTCATTGAAAAGTTAGTAATAGGATATCCAGATGGTACATTTGGTCCTAATAGAAAAATTACAAGGGCAGAAGCAGCAGCAATATTCTTTAATCTACTTAAACTAAAACCAAAATATCCTATAACTCCAACATTTAAAGATACTGACCCAAGACACTGGGCTTATGGAGTAATTGAGGCAGTAGCAGAAGCAGGAATAATTTCAGGTTATCCTGATAGAACTTATAGACCAGATAGACCAATAACAAGAGCAGAGTTTGTAACAATTGCATGTAAAGCACTTGGAAGAGGACCATTTAAGGATACTACTTTTAAGAATCCATATCCTGATACTCCAATGTCTCACTGGGCATATGCATATATTCTTGAATCATCAGTAAATCACCTTGTTATTAACCCAAAAAGACAAGAGTGGCTAATTGAGATACCAAGTAAAAAGATACCAGTTTATTCTGAATGGGATTATTCAAAGATAGTTGTTCCAAATTTAGGAGACATAATTTTTGCTATAGTACCTGTTGATGGGTTAACTCCTGATGGAAAAGATCCACTACCTCGAGATGT
>LNGC01000300.1 GCA_001587715.1 Candidatus Methanofastidiosum methylothiophilum
TGTAAGGCTTTTTCTGCTTGTTTGCGATTGGTGATATCATGGACTATAGAATGAAGTAACTCTTTGTCTTTCATTTTTATAGTGCTGCTGAATACTTCAACATCCCTTATTGACCCATCTGCAAGACGATGTTTGAATTCAAAACAGATATTTTTTCGATTTTTAGCCCTCTTCATTTCAGACTTTATTTCTTCAGGAGTTAGAGTGTTAATCTGCTGGATACGCATCTGGCTGAGTTCTTCGCGGCTCCATCCGTAGTAAGCTGCAGCCGCATGATTACTCTGAACGATCTTGCCAGTATCGGGGTCAATAAGAAGTTTGATCGCGGAATGATCTTCAAATAATCTTCTATAATCTTCTTCACTTTTACGTAGTTCTTCTCTAGCCTCTAAAAGGGCATTTCGTGATTTCCTGAGAGATTCAATGCGCGGTTTAAGATATAGGTAGAATAGTAATCCTGTAATAAGGACAAAAGCCCATCCTTTGTATGTTTGTAGTCTGGCATAAAGGACCATGTCCGGAGCAAACAACTCTAAAACGGTATCAGAGAATATGATCCAGATACTCGCTACAAAGAGATACAAAAGAGTAACTGCCCATATCATTTTTATGTCCTGTTCGACATTGTTTTGCTCTTCCATATTATTACCTTATCTTATCTTCTGTAGACAGTTCATTTAGACATATCAAATGATAAGTTAATCCGTTATCTAGGACATTTTATTTCTGTATCTAAATGAAAGACGATTTATTACTTTATATTGCTAAGCACCATTATATATCAGAAAAGACATTCTAAAAATCAATCTTTAATAAGATGCTTTTTGATAGTTTTTATATGTTCTAAATACAGCTTGGGACAGATATGTATAGATACCTATATATATCATCACTTCATGCTTGGCTTCAAAAACATGCAAACGCTGCTGTTTATGAATACGATATCTGATGCATAAAATTCTGGTAACTTTTATCATATGAGGATAACATGAAAGTATCTGCTGGCATCTCTAAGATTAGTGGTGAGTTATTTGCACCCACATCAAAAAGCTATACGCATCGAGCTATTGCTATAGGCGCTCTTTCCAA
>LNGC01000301.1 GCA_001587715.1 Candidatus Methanofastidiosum methylothiophilum
CAACCTTTTACTATCATCAAAAATAACTAAATTTATTGAGTGAAACCATATATGGTTTCACTCAGACAAATTATTAGGAGGATTATATGAAAAAGAATAGATTAAATATATTATTATTTACAATAATTTCTTTTATTTTATTTATTAATTTTATTAATTGTGACTGGGGTGTTAGAGAGTATTTTCATGTAGAAGTCAGCTTAAAAAATTATCCTGATATTGAAAATTACAATATAAGTGAAGGAGTTATAGATATTTGTCGTGGGAGTGAGCTAAGTTTTTTAATGGGTGGTTTCTTTCCTATAGGAAAAATTAGTGAAAATGAATTATTTGGAGAAGTTCTCTACGTGGATAGTGCAGATTTATTTCTTATGATAAAAGAAGGACATTATTTTCAAAAAATGAGACAAAGTAAAGACAAAATATCCTTTGTTGTTGACAATAATTACTATACAACGGCTACTTGGAATGAAGATGGCTCTGTAACTGTTACTCAAGATGATATAAAATTTGTTGATAAGACTTTCTGGACTTGGTATCTTGGAGGGCAATTCAAGATAGATGTAACTAATATTGATAGTTCTTTGCCTTTTTCACCAACATTTAGATTACTTTTGAGTGATAATAATAACATAGATAACACAAACTTCCATAGTTTTGATGTTTTAAATGGAGAACTTTTTGTTTATAATTATGTTAATGTAGGAGAGGACTATGAACCGGGAGAGTTCTATGTCAAGATAGAGGAATACAACAGCACTTCTGAACAGTATGAGCTTACCAAAATCAGCAAAGAGAAAATAATCAATATGATAGCTGGTGATCTCTTGGGATATAATACAATCGTGGATTGGAATAGTGGTAGCCCAATTATCGAAGAAGATGACTTCAAGCTATTCGATGATACTGCTTGGAATGTTGTTGAGTAATCCTAAGACCTCCCCAACCCCTCCAAAGGAGGGGCTCGCTGTTCCCTCTCCTTTGGAGAGGGCTATGGAGAGGTAGAAAGAAAATGATGAATGGAGATACAAAATTGTTGAGGATTGGTGGTTTGAAAAAGATGTGTTAGAATTTTGGATAAA
>LNGC01000302.1 GCA_001587715.1 Candidatus Methanofastidiosum methylothiophilum
GTTGTAGGCAATAATAAAATCTTCACGCTTCGCTTCTGCTATTTTTTCTCTAAATTGCTCTTCTTTAGTCTTGTCAGATTCTTGCTTGGCTATAACTTCGGTAAGTCCTTGCCTTACACCCTCACTCCATAATTTATCCCAGCCATACTTTTTACTCCAATCTAAAACCGTTGGTGCCGTTAATGTCTTGTTAAATTTTTGTAAGATTTCAGAGCATATATCTCTCAGGCTATACTTATGGTTGCCTTGCTCGTTAGGCGTTAGATACAAATTCTCAGCAAACGCCATTATATCCTCTTTAAATCTTTTATCCATACCTTATCTCGCTATGATAACTATTAAGCACATAATTTCTCATATACCACTGAACTGCAAGTGTGTTAATCTCCTCCATCCCCCTGCCAGTCTTCAAACTATGTGCTACACTCCTATGTAATTCCTCAGGGATAAATAAAACTAATTCTTTGTTCAAATGATGTCCATGAGAACCTTGAAAGTATATGTTCAGAGGGATAAAATCCAGACTACGCCTTCTCTCGTGTCTATATTTTGCTTTTAACTCTTTATACCTAATAGGATTATCTTCTCTCCACTTATCAAATAATTCTTTTGCTCTCTCTGAATGTTCCTTGACCCAGCGTCTATGCAAATCAGATATTCTCTTCTTATTATTATCACGCCATTTCTTTTCCCTTACCTTAATCTTGTTTTTATTGTTAGCGTAATATTCGTGGTCTTTTTGTAAAATCTCATCTTTATTTTTTAAGTAATATTGCCTCATTTTATCTTTACCATCAATGGAATAAGCTTCTCTTCTTTTTCGATTCACCTGTTCCGAATGTTCTGCCCAATATTGTCTATGATATTCTTTTATTTGCTCTACCCTTTGTGCATTTCTCTGCTTAATTTGCTCTTTATGCTCTTGGTAATATTTTTTCTGATACTCAATAATCTCTTCCTTAGACCTCTTCATCTATCCTCTTTGCAAAACTTTTTAAATAACTTAAAATAGTAACGAGGGGGACCTGGCGGCCTTCCCTCAACTTCTTATCTATAATTTCACGCAGCATCTCTTTTA
>LNGC01000303.1 GCA_001587715.1 Candidatus Methanofastidiosum methylothiophilum
CTCGATCCGTCAAGTTATCGTGTCAACGCGGTGTAATTGACGGTTACACTGTTTCCGCGCCATCCTTGGCGCGGAAAGCTTAAAACCTGGAACATGAAATCAATAAATATAAAAAGAGAAATGCATAGAAAGGTTTTCTAAGGAAACAAGATAGATAATAAGAAACAAGAATATTTGACCTTCTAAAAATAACAAAACATTGAAAATGGAATTGATGCTAATCGATGGAGTAGAGCGGACTGTTACAATTTTATTTTTATTACTTGATCTAACAGAAGCCAAGGAACATTGATGAACCTAGTATTTATTGCTACCAGTCTTGATGGATTTATTGCTAAAGAGGATGGCTCAATAGATTGGCTTACACAATTTCCAAACCCAAAAAATGAAGATTATGGTTTTGATGATTTTATAAATAGAGTAGATGCAATAGTAATGGGAAGGAATACCTATGAAACCGTATTAGCCTTTAATCAATGGCCATATACAAAGCATGTTTTTGTACTAAGCACAAAACTTAGAATTCCTCCAGCGAATTTGCAGGATAAAGTCACTGTACTTAATTGTACACCTCAAGAAGTCATAATAAAAACAAAAGAAATGAACTATAAGACTTTGTATATCGATGGAGGGAAAACTATACAAAATTTTCTGAAAGAAGATTTGATTGATGAAATGATCATAACGAAAATTCCGATTATATTAGGTTCAGGGATTCCCTTGTTTTCAATAATTAATAAAGCCTTGGATTTTGAGCATAAGGGAACCAAGATTTTTAGCAATGGCTTGGTAAAGAGCCATTATATAAGGAAAAGACACGAAGAATAGATGGAAATCGCCCTCGCCCTCCTGGCTCGGGCGATCTGGGTGGACCAAGAAAAATCAGCGACATAACTTTCGCTATCTGCATCGTCGCGCGCCCGGTTTATACTGAGCCCAGGTTGAAAGACCAAGGACGCGAAGGAAATAAGGTGTGGATTGCCTCCTTGAGAGATGGGATAAAGGAGGCGTAGAGTAAAGCCATGCGAAAGCACTACGACAAAGAGTTCAAGGCCAAAGTCGCCTTGGAAGCGGT
>LNGC01000304.1 GCA_001587715.1 Candidatus Methanofastidiosum methylothiophilum
CTCTATTTTATATGTTTGTTGATTTGATGAAGTTAAGCGACATAGCAAGAGAGTATGGGTATAGCTTTGACAATCTCAAACGATACAATGAAATGTTTGGGGAGAAGCTGCCTGAGTTCATAGCTGCCAATGAAACAGAGAACAAAGATTCAATTAGAATTAATACTATTAAGATATCAAGGGAAGAACTAACTGAAAGACTAACAGAAAATGGATTTGTATTGAAAAATATTGGTGATTTTGGCTTTATTATTGAAGAATCAAAGTTCTCAATTTCGTCTACCCAAGAAAATCTCCTTGGATACTTTTACATTCAAGGTGTTGCTGAAATGATCGTTTCCCCTATTCTTTCACCTGATAAAAATGACTTTGTCGTAGACATGTGTGCAGCCCCAGGGGGAAAGACAACTCATTTATCTGCAATGATGGAAAATCAAGGTGTAATATACGCTTTTGATATAAATAGAAGAAGGCTTTCTGCACTCAAGAATAATATCACTAGATTAGGATGCTTGAACATTGCAGTCTTTAATTTGAACGGAGAAGAGATAATAAAAATAAAGAATAGCCCGGATAAGATTCTTCTTGACGCACCATGTACTGGCAGTGGTATAATAAGAAAGGATAGTTTGAGGAAATCTATAAAGAGTACTCACGACGTAATATTTTTGAGTGAAATTCAAAAAAAACTTCTTAAATCGGCTATTCAAAGTTTAAAAAGTGGCGGCACTCTTCTTTATACCACATGCAGCATAGAGCCAGAAGAGAATGAATTTGTGGTGCAGTGGGCTCTAGATAATTTTGATATAAAACTATTGAAGATTGATGCAGATATTAATGGCATCCCGCTTGAGAAAGGATTTACAGAAATATTCGGTAGGAAATTATCTGATGAAATTCTATTGTGCAGAAGGTCACTCCCACATGTCCACAATACCAATGGCCTCTTCATGGCGAAGATTACTAAGTCTTAAAAGAAGTGTAGAACAGAACCTAAAATTCCCCCGGCAATAGTTGCCGCAATATTAGTATGATTGTTTCCAAAAAAGTCGTACCAAGTTTCAAGAGTTGCA
>LNGC01000305.1 GCA_001587715.1 Candidatus Methanofastidiosum methylothiophilum
CTTTAGGTGTTCAAAAACCGGATATAATTTTGACCCATATTATTATGAAGAGGTGAAATAGATGGGCGCTACTGGAACTCCTGTTAACTCAAGTGTTGTATCTCTTGGAAGCTTATTACCATATTTGCGAATGCGAATTGGTGATATTGACTCAGAGAAATATAAATATTTAGACGAATGGTTACTAACTGCTCTTCGGTTAGCAATGATGAATTTACAACGTTATAATAATTTTAAATATTTAGTAGATGAAAATGGTTTAGTATCCAGAAATCCAGAATATATGGGATTTACTTTACTAGAAGAAGAGTACGGTGTTATTGAACCGTCAGATAAAAATATTATTATTCTTATGGCAGCAATTTTTGTTCTTGAGGGTAGTTTAGAGAATAGCGCATGGAATGCTGCTAGCTGGAAAGATTATGAGATTTCATATTCTAACTTAGAGCAATTTAGAAACCGTAATGAAACTCTAAAAAGATTAATTGATGAGTTAAATGATTTAATTAAACCACCAGTAAAACGGCTTGCTCAACCAAAAAAGAGAAGTTTACCTGGATACAAAAATAATCAGTATGAGTATAGGGATTTATAGGAATTAGGCTTAACAGCTTAAAATAAACTAGGGTTGGAACGACCCAATGTGAGGCTCACTGAAGTAGTAGGTAACGAGGCTGATGAAGTGAGAATCTCCACCTTCTAAGCGAAGCGTAAGGTGGAGAGGTTCAAAAGAAAATAGCAAATAGTAGGGTAGGAACTACCCGAATTTACGCCTGTGGAGATAGTAGGTTACGAGGTTAATAAAGCAGGAATCCCCCACTTCTAAAAGTGGGGGTAGTTCACAAAGGAGGTATAAAATGGGAAAAAGGAAAATTTTACTTTGGGCAGATGCTCCAGTAATTCCAACAGGTTGGGGAACAGTATCTAAATCAATTCTTAAATATTTGAAAGATGAATATGATTTTGTTGTACTTGGTGTAAATTATCTTGGTGACCCGCATACAAGCGGCTACAAAATTTATCCG
>LNGC01000306.1 GCA_001587715.1 Candidatus Methanofastidiosum methylothiophilum
CTTATAATGCTAATCAAACTAAATTGGAGATCTAAAAATAATGAATAACTACGACACCATCGCAGCCAGCCACGGCGTGGGTGGATATAACGAAATAAAGAGAGGTGAAAAGTAGCATGGTTGAAATGAATAATTATCTTATAATAAATACGGAAGACCCTTTAAAAATCCATATAATGATTATTAACATAAGAGAGAATGGTATTTTAGTTAATAAAGTATTTGATATGGAATTTTACAATAACCGAATCAGAGAGGTTGCTAAAGACATTTATGAAATTTATAAGGAACACAATATCCATTTACAGCACATGATTCATGATAAGACCCGGACTGCATGGGGTATAAGGAATATTTTAAGTGATTTGGTCTATGATTACTAATTTCGTAATATGTGGATATAACGAAATAAAAAGAGGTGAACTGTAAACTCTTAAAAGTGGAGTATATCCTTCTTGATAAGGATATTGACTGGATACATACGAAGCTAGAGGATATTGATTTTCCTGATATGATTGAATGCAACTTCTCAGACTTGGAAGGTTGCAGTGATTGTCGTTTCAGGTTTAAATGCGAATTAAAGGCATGAATTTTTGATGAAACTTTTCCTAAAAGTTTCATAGGTAAAAAAATGGGATGAGGTGAAAAGTCGTATGAGTGATTTAGAAGAAATAATTGAAGAAGAATTGAAGGACGTAAGAGAGCTTATTCATTTAAATGAAGAGTTACTTTCTGAATTTCCAGATGATGATGACCCTGCGTTAGAATTCAATTTGAATTATTTAAAAGGATTAGAAACCGAATTGATTAATGAACTAAACGAATCAAACGAGTTTCATAGGTAAAAAAATGGGATGAGGTGAAAAGTCGTATGAGTGATTTAGAAGAAATAATTGAAGAAGAAACTCGAAAACAACAAATACCACATTTAATTACGGGTTTTCAACGATTCTACTCCTATCCTCCTGTTGAATGTGAGCATCCTTGGATACTCCGAAACATCAAACAGAAATCT